>NZ_JAMXXM010000011.1:0-91915 GCF_024129715.1 Acinetobacter lwoffii | reverse complement strand
GATTTGAAGATTTGAAGATTTGAAGATTTGAAGATTTGAAGATTTGAAGATTTGAAGATTTGAAGATTTGAAGATTTGAAGATTTGAAGATAGGTTAATTCTTTGAGGGGTTCAAATAAAAAAGAAGATAAAGCTTAGGCTTGATCTTCTTTCTGACCATACATCCAAGTTGCAGCGATATATACACAAAAACCAGCTGCCATCAAAATACCTGTAACCATTGTTAGGATCTCCCGTTTCAATAGCTGCATTATGTAAAAGTTTTATGACAGTTATATGACAATCTAGTTTTTTATTAAATTTTAAATAAACAATAAAATTCAATTACTTGAGAAAAAATCATCAAAATTATGCATATTTTTTATCTGAAATATGACACTGAATATGACAACTGGCTATCATATTTGACCCATGGAATAGCTAAAGTGCTTGCTCAGATTGCTTAAACTATAAACTTTCGGCCAATGCTCGCCCAAAATGCCCACAACCCGATTCTTTTGTCTTATAATTTAGCCCGCTAGCTATCAGCCCGCTCAAGAGATATTTGTATGACAACTATTATCAAGCAAGATGACTTGATCACATCGGTTAAAGATGCGCTTCAGTTCATTTCTTACTATCACCCACAAGACTTTATCCAAGCGATGAGCCGTGCGTATGATCGTGAAGAGAACAAAGCTGCTAAAGATGCGATCGCACAAATCTTAATTAACTCACGCATGTGTGCAGAAGGCCACCGCCCAATCTGTCAAGATACCGGTATCGTCAACGTATTTGTTGAAGTGGGCATGGACGTTAAATTCGATTTAACCATGAGTTTGGATGATGCAATCAATGAAGGCGTACGTCAGGGTTATTTAGAAAACTCGAACGTGCTTCGTGCATCAGTTCTAGCCGATCCTGCATTTGGTCGTAAAAATACCAAAGACAACACTCCTGCCGTGATTTACCACAAGCTTGTGCCTGGTAATAAAGTAGATATCACTGTGGCAGCCAAAGGTGGCGGTTCAGAAAACAAATCTAAACTGGCAATGTTAAACCCATCTGATTCAATCGTGGATTGGGTACTGAAAACTGTTCCAACCATGGGTGCAGGCTGGTGTCCACCAGGTATGCTGGGAATCGGGATCGGTGGTACTGCTGAAAAAGCCATGATGCTTGCCAAAGAAGCATTGATGGAAGAGATCAACATGGACGAATTGCTTCGTCGTGGTCCACAAAGCAAAATGGAAGAGCTTCGTATCGAAATCTTCGAAAAAGTAAATGCTTTGGGTATTGGTGCACAAGGTCTTGGCGGTTTAACCACTGTACTTGATATTAAAATCAAAGATTATCCATGTCATGCTGCAGGTAAACCAGTTGGTATGATCCCGAACTGTGCTGCGACTCGTCATGCACACTTCCAGTTAGATGGTACAGGTGTTGCACATATTCAAGCACCTAAACTTGAAGACTACCCTGCTGTGACTTGGGATTCTTCATCTTCTAAACGTGTTGACCTTGACACGATTACCCAAGAAGAAATGAATAGCTGGAAACCAGGCGATACACTTCTTCTTAACGGTACAATCTATACAGGCCGTGACGCTGCGCATAAACGTATGGTGGATATGCTGAACAACGGTGAAGAACTTCCTGTTGACTTGAAAGGCAAGTTTATCTACTACGTAGGTCCAGTCGATCCAGTCGGTGATGAAGTCGTTGGTCCTGCAGGTCCAACAACGGCTACGCGTATGGACAAATTCACACGCCAAGTCCTTGAGGCAACTGGCATGTTCGGCATGATCGGTAAAGCAGACCGCGGTCCTGCTGCCGTTGAAGCCATTAAAGACAACCAGGCAACTTACCTCATGGCTGTCGGTGGTGCTGCTTACTTAGTATCTAAAGCCATCCGTGAAGCTGAAGTGGTTGCCTTTGCTGACCTAGGTATGGAAGCAATTTACAAGTTTGTGGTAAAAGATATGCCGGTATCGGTAGCAGTTGATGTGAATGGTACTTCTATTCACGCGACTGCACCTAAAATCTGGCAAGCAAAAATTGGTAAGATTCCAGTAGTTGACGCTGCTGCGGGCTAATTTTTACTGCAAGAAAAAAAGCACCCTGAATGGGTGCTTTTTTATTGTGTTTGCTTAAAGAAATGTCCAAATTACCAAGTCCGTGGATCCCAAAGTTTAAAAGGTGCTTTCAACTGTACATCTAATGATGGATCATAAGCAGTCGGTTCAATTTTTTGGGCTTTTTTACGAATCTGGCCTGTTTCCTGATCTTGTGCCACAAAGTTAAAACTGTCTGATTTTAGCTGAGTAAAAGCAATTTCGTTCAGACCAACTTTTTCCGGCATCAGCATGAGTGGCCCTGAAACACTCCGGCGTGTACTGATATTCTCTTCATCATATTTAATAAAATAAGACTGTCCCGCTTCGACAGTAAAATCCAGATATTTAGGTTTCTGGAAATGCAGCGCGCCTAGCGGTCGACTGGTACTCAAACGATAGGTCCCTGCAGGCACTTCAATCCAGTAATAATGGTTGTGCAATAAGCTTGGAATATGTTCTTGATTGATAAACAGGCTGGCAGCGACAATTTCCTGACGATTCCATTTAGAATCGGGCCGGTATAAATACACGATGGCGGCTTCATCATGCTGCGGTTTCACCGTCTGAAACTGGTTGCCCTGCTTTTGATTGACCCAACCGCCAATGGTGAACATGCCGATACGATGCTGCTCGACGAAGCCCGGTTTTTTTTCAAGATCGATATTTTTTAAAGTGCTGAGTGGCTGTGTAGGCTCAACGACGGCTTTCTTACCATGACACCCCAGCAATGCCAAACTGCTGATGAGTACAATTGCGACTCCACGCATGCTTATCCCTCACTGCGTCTTTATTCTTTTGTATGCAAGTGCTTTGCAATTTGTTTTTTTATAAGTTTTAGGCATCCACGCCTAGTGAATCAGATTAACACCGAGCTTTATTTTTGGAAATAAAAAACGTGCGAAAACACGGAGTTTTCGCACGTTTCGGACGAATAGCAATTAAGCGGATTTGCTATTCACGACCTTTAAATCTATTTTTGTCGCAGTCTCTTGCTGATCATGTGGCTGACGCTCGGCACGGTATTCCGGCTCTGCTTCCCCTTTAATCACTGCTTCATTGATCACGACAGTACCGACATCGCTACGGCTTGGCAAATCATACATGGTTTCCAGCAATGAATTTTCTAGGATCGAACGTAGACCACGTGCACCTGTATTACGCTCAACTGCTTTCTTAGCCACTGCACGTAATGCCGATTCTTCAAAAACCAGATCCACATCTTCCATATCAAACAGATGTTGATACTGACGGGTCAAAGCATTCTTCGGCTCAGTCAGAATCTGCATCAGTGCTTCTTCATCCAACTCGTCTAAAGTGGCAATCACTGGCAAACGACCAATAAATTCTGGAATCAAACCAAATTTCACCAAGTCAGTTGCTTCAACTTGACGGAACAAGTCAGACAGCTTCTTAGTTTCATCTTTTTTACGCACTTCCGCAGTAAAGCCGATACCACCTTTTTCCTGACGCTGCTGCACAATTTTCTCAAGTCCTGAGAATGCACCACCACAGATAAACAGGATGTTCGAGGTATCAATCTGAATGAATTCTTGCTGCGGATGCTTACGTCCACCTTGTGGCGGAATTGATGCAACCGTGCCTTCAATCATTTTCAATAATGCTTGCTGAACGCCTTCACCCGATACATCACGCGTGATGGATGGGTTTTCAGACTTGCGGGTAATCTTGTCGATTTCATCGATATAGATAATCCCCTTTTGCGCTTTTTCGACATCGTAATCTGCTTTTTGCAAAAGCTTCTGTACGATGTTTTCTACATCTTCACCCACATAACCGGCTTCGGTCAGTGTCGTTGCATCTGCCATGGCAAATGGAACATCAAGAAGACGTGCCAGCGTTTGTGCAAGCAAGGTTTTGCCCGATCCTGTCGGACCAACCAACATAATATTACTTTTTGAAAGCTCGACTGAATCATCAGCTTTCTTGCCATTATTCTGCACTTTCAAGCGCTTGTAATGGTTATAAACCGCTACTGACAAGGTTTTCTTCGCGACGTCCTGACCAATCACATATTGATCCAAGGCCGCACGAATTTCATGCGGTTTCGGCAAAGGACGATTGGCCCAGTCATTGGTTTCCACCTGCTGACTGGTTTGAACCAAATCTAAGCATACGTCCACACATTCGTTACAAATGTATGCGTCCTCGCCTGCAATCAGCTTCCCGACTTCAGACTGCGTTTTACCGCAAAATGAACAATGCTTTTGTCCTTGAGGATGTTCGGACATATTTACTCCACTATCTCAATCTTTAAAACTTATGGACGTTTAGTTAAAACTTCGTCCACAAGACCGTATTCTTTCGCTTGCTGAGCAGTCATAAAGTTGTCACGGTCTGTATCACGTGCAACTTTCTCGTAATCCTGACCGCTGTGTTCAGCCATTAAACGGTTTAAACGTTCTTTAATAAACAGGATTTCACGTGCATGAATTTCAATATCTGAAGCCTGACCACGGAAACCACCCAATGGCTGGTGAATCATGACACGGGCATTTTCAAGGCAATAACGCTTGCCTTTAGTACCGGCATTCAGCAGGAACGCACCCATTGATGCTGCCTGACCCATGCAGTACGTTACGACATCAGGTTTGATAAACTGCATGGTGTCATAAATCGCCATACCCGCAGTTACCGAACCGCCTGGTGAATTGATATATAGATGAATATCTTTATCTGGATTTTCCGCCTCTAAAAACAACATTTGCGCAACGATCAGGTTCGCCATGTTGTCTTCAACTTCGCCCGTCATAAAAATTACACGTTCACGCAAAAGGCGTGAATAAATATCAAAAGAACGCTCACCACGAGAGGATTGTTCTACCACCATTGGCACTAAAGCGTTTTCAATCGTTGGAACATACATACGTTTATTTATTCCTAAATTTTTTGTGACCTAACCCATAATCACAATATGAGGGATAATCACTGAAATTGCAAAAAATTCGCCAACAAATCCATTATATTTTTTGCATTAGTTTTGTGAAAAACAGAAATGCTTTTTTCAGGCATCAATATGAAAAAAAGGCGCATTAAGCGCCTTTTTTATCGAAAGCTAAATTAGCCTTGTTGACGAGCTTGCTGCTCTTTCAATAAGTCTTCATAGCTTACAGTCGCATCAGTTACTTTAGCAGAAGCCAAAATGTAATCAACAACTTGGTCTTCTAGTACAACTGCTTCGATTTGGGCACGTTGTTGCGCATCGTTTTTGAAGTATTCAATTACTTCGTTTGGATCTTCATAAGAAGAAGCCATGTCTTCGATGTACGCTTCAACGCGTGCAGCATCTACTTCAATTTTCGCATCAGCTAAAACACGGCTTACCAGTACGCCAAGTTTTACAGATTTTTCAGCTTGTTCTTTGAACAATTCGTCTGGAAGCATGCTTGAATCAAATGCTTTCGCCCCTTGAGCACCAAACTGCTGTGTGAACTGCTGGATCATTTGTTGACGTTGACGGTCAATTTCTTGAGCAAGCATAGCAGCAGGAAGTTCAACTTCGTTTGCAGCTACAAGTGCATCGAAAGTCGCGCCTTTAACCTGGTTGCGAAGGCCGTTCTTCACTTCACGTTCCATGTTTTTACGAACGTCAGCTTTTAACTTCTCAACGCCTTCTTCTTCAGATACACCGAAGACTTTCAGGAATTCAGCATCGATTTCTGGAAGTTTTTGTTTTTCAACAAGCTTCACAGTGATTTTGAACTGAGCTTGTTTACCAGCAAGGTTTTCAGCTTGGTAGTCTTCAGGGAAAGTTACATCAATCACTTTCTCTTCGCCTTTCTTCATACCAACGATACCGTCTTCGAAGCCAGGGATCATACGACCAGAACCTAGAACAAGTTTGAAGTCTTCCGCAGAACCACCTTCAAATTTTTCGCCGTCGATTGAACCTTCGAAATCAAAAGTTACTTGCATGTCTTTTTTAGCCATGCCTTTTGTTTCAGCCCAAGCAGCACGTTGTTTTTGAAGATTTTCAATCATCTTCTCAACATCTTTGTCATTTACTTCAGCTGCTTTACGCTCAACTTCCAAGCCGTCGAATTTCACTTCGATTTCTGGATAAACTTCAACAGTCGCTGTATATACCAGCGCGTCGTCTTTCATTTCAGTTTTTTCGATGTTTGGCATGCCCACAGCATTGATTTTTTCTTGCTGGATCGCTTCGAAAACTGTGTCACGAATAATATCGTTTACTACTTCTTGGTAGATACCCGCGCCGTATTCACGACGAACTACGTTTACAGGCACTTTACCTGGACGGAAGCCGTTGATCTTCGCAGTTTTAGCAGTGCGTTTTAAACGAGCTTCAAATTGCTCATTAATACGGCTCGTCGGTACAGAAACATTTAAACGACGGGCAACGCCCGAAACCGCTTCAGAAGTTACTTGCATGGCTTCCTCTATATATTAGGTTATAACAGGTTTATAAAAATGTGCCACATTATATGACAACATTTAAGGATATACAAAAAATACGCGCGAGTTCCAGTTTTTAAGCCCTTTTTTTATTTGAATTGCCATCTTTCCAGATGCCCAGTCAACCCAATTTAAATGGAGAAAATGTATATTTTTATTGCAAATGATAAATACTATCATTAATATCCAGTTTCTTATTTGAGCAACAATACTAATTTATTCTTCGGTTCGGGAATTTGGTCATGCATAGTTTTAGTCTTCGTCCACTTACATTGGCAATTCTTGGGGTTACAGCAACATCTGCTTTTGCAGAGACTGTGAATGAGACAACGACTCCTACAACAACACATCAAATGTCTACGATTGTGGTTTCAGCAGCAGGTTTTGAACAAGATATAAAAAATGCGCCTGCCTCTATTAGTGTAGTAACTGCAGAAGACTTAAAGAAAAAAGGTATTACCAGTATTGCAGATGCGCTCAGTGAAGTACCAGGTGTCGACGTACGAAATGGCCAAGGCAAAACTGGTGGTTTAAATATCCAAATGCGTGGTCTGAATCAATCTTACACTCTTATTTTGATCGATGGTCAGCGTCAGAATACTTCTGGTTCAGTTGGTCCAAATGGTTTTGGTGAATTTAGTACAAGCTTTATGCCACCATTAGCTTCTATTGAACGTATTGAAGTCATTCGTGGGCCTATGTCTACCCTCTATGGTTCTGATGCCATGGGCGGTATCATTAACATTATTACCAAGAAAGTTGCATCAGAATGGAATGGTAACGTTTCTGTTGAACAGAATATTCAAGAAAATTCTGATATTGGTAATAACTGGAAAACCAGTGCAGTTGTTAATGGTCCAGTGATTCAAGATAAACTTGGTATACAAGTACGTGGCGAGTTTTTCCACCGCGATCAATCAGATCGACTTGTTACACCCGCAAAAACTATTGATGAAGGTAGCCAAGGTCGTGACCCACGTACAGTAGAAGCAAATAATTATGCTGTGGGTACAAAACTTACGCTAAATATAAATGATAACGTCTCTACTTGGGTAGACTTTGATCATGCTAAACAACGTTTTGATAATAGTGATGCCCGTTTAGGTGAACTTTACGAATTCAACCGTACGACAGGTTTACCATCAGGGATTGGTTCATATAAAGACGAGATCAAATTCTTAAGAGATCGTATTTCTGCAGGTGTAGATGCTGAGCTTAACTTAGGTCAATGGAAAACATTTGCAAGCTATGTTTCTTCTGAACAAGAAGGCCGTCGTCTTCCAAAAGGAAATGTACCTGAATACAATTATTATTCAGATGGTACACAAGATCGTATTTTAGAAAATAAAGACCTAACCGTTGATTCTCGTATTATTTCAACACTTGGCAACCATAAACTTACGACTGGTGTTGAATATAAAGATGGTGAAACCATCGATAACTCAGCAGGTAATGGAGTTGCTTTTGAACAGGATTCTTGGTCTGTGTTCGCTGAGGATGAGTGGAATCTAACGGATTCTCTTGCATTCACTTTCGGTGGTCGCTACGAAGACCATAGTGCTTTTGGTGGTCACTTTACACCTCGCGCATATTTAGTTTGGAACACCAATGATCAGTGGATTTTAAAAGGTGGTGTAAGTACTGGCTATAAAGTTCCAACAGCGAATGACCTTCATAATGGAATCAATGGTTTTAGCTCACAAGGCCGAAACGTGACTTTGGGCAACCCAGATCTTAAGCCTGAAGAAACCACAAACTATGAACTTGGTTTCGTTTACGACAACTTGTCTAATTTCTCTTTAGCTACCACTGCGTTCTTTACTCAGTTTAAAGATATTATCATCAGTGATGCACGCGTCGTTGAAAACTGTTTATGGGCAGGTCGCCCAACAGGACAAGCACCTGCAAACAACTGCATGACTGTAGGCAGTTTTGATAATCAGCAAAACTTTAGCTTTAAAGGCAATGCAGGCGAAGCTGAAAGCTACGGTGTGGAACTTAGTGCTAAATATGAAATTTCTCCAAGCTTTGATGTAAAAGCAAATTATACTTGGTTAGAGTCTGAAATTACCGAAGGTGAAAATAAAGGTAATCCTATTGAAAATACACCTCGTCACGCTTTGAACTTCACAGGAACTTGGTATGTGAATGATAAGTTCACTACCTGGTTAGAAGCTGAATATAAATCTGACCGTGTACGTTTCATAGATCCTGATTTAAGCGATGTCAATGTAAGTCGTGAAATTGATGCTGTCGGCAATAAGTTAAAAGCCTATGAGCTATTTAATTTAGGTGCATCTTATAAAGTCAACAATCAAGTTACTGTTTCAGGTCGTGTGAATAACTTATTGAACAAAGACTTTGGCGACTATAAGTCATTTATTAATAGTGATAACGAAGTTGAAAATGCTTTCCTATATACTAAAACGACGAGTGGTTTAGCGGGTACTTATATTCCAGACCGTAACTACTGGCTATCTGTTTCATATGACTTCTAATATTTAAGTGAAAGTTATTTAAAACCCTGCCCTGGCAGGGTTTTTTATTATCGCTAGATTAGTACTCCACGAAAAATCCCTAATTTATGTCCCTTTATAGACATCATTATTCTCAATAAAAATTTAACAATCAGATTGATTTATCAATATTTATTAAAAACATAAACTTAACTATTTATTGTTATAATATTACATTTATAAACTCATTTAATATTTTCTTAAAGATCATGAATTCCCATGATAAAAAGATAAAAATAAAAACAAGAATCATTATTATTCGCATACATTTTTAGCATTCATTTATTAGGTTTAACATGACCTTCATTAAAACACGTAAAAAAATCGTTTCCTCTGCAATTGTTTCATCTTTATCAATGGTAGCTGCATCTGCGATGGCAGAAGAACAGGTGATCCAGTTAGAGACTATTCATCAAGAAGTCAAAGCTGAAAAAGCACCCAGTTTAAAAGTAGATCAATCTGCGAATAGCAAATTTGTAGCCCCTTTACTCGACACACCCAAATCAGTTTCAGTGATTTCAAAACAGCTGATTGCAGATACACAAGTGACGACTTTAGCTGATGCACTACGTACAGTTCCGGGGATTACCTTGGGCGCAGGTGAAGGTGGTAACCCAAACGGTGACCGTCCTTTTATTCGGGGTTATAATTCTGAAAGTTCCATGTATGTAGACGGCGTACGCAACGCCACTTCACAGAACCGTGAAATGTTTGCTGTCGAACAGGTTGAAGTCACCAAAGGTTCTGCATCTGCTATGGGCGGTGCAGGAACGACTGGTGGTAGTATCAACATGATTTCTAAAGTTGCTAAAGCGGGTGACTTTCTAGAAGGTTCTGTCGCGGGTGGTACTGACAACTATCAACGCATAACCTTGGATGGCAATAAAGATTTTGGAAATGGTATAGCAGCACGTGTGGCCGTGATGGGTCACCATAATGAAAAAGCTGGCCAGAAAAATGGTGCCGAATATAAACGTGCCGGTATTGCACCGAGTATTGTATTTGGTCTGGACACCCCTACCCGCGCGACTTTAAGTTATTACTATTTAAAATCGGATGACACGCCGGATTCAGGTGTTCCTTATAAGTATGATGCGGCAAAAAAAGCCACCATCGGTAAACCTGTTGATGTAAAACAGGGCATTTATTATGGTTTATTAAGTCGTGATTTCCAGAAACAGGAAAATCAGATCGGCACCATTAAACTGGAACACGATTTAACGGATAACCTGACCCTGAGTAATACAGCGGTATATAGCACTGCCAAAAATGACTACTTATGGACCCAGCCAGATGACTCCAAAGGTAACGTGCTAAATGATAAAGTCTGGCGTCGTATAAACTCACGTATTACTGATACCAACATCTTTACCGACCAGCTTGCTTTGACAGGTAAGTTTAATACAGGTGCATTCAAGCATAGCTTTAATATGGGTGCAGAGTACTCAGATCAAAAATCTGACAAAGGTAACTACTTAACAAGTTATCCAGGCTATCCAGGTACCACCACAGGTGGTTTCAACAGCGACTGTGCTATCAACGATGCATGGTGTACATCATTAACTAATCCAGACTCACGTAATCAATGGTTGGGCTCTTCCGCAGCCAACAAAAATCTCACGACAACCACGACCGAGACTACATCTGTCTATCTCTTAGATAATATCGAGTTTAGCCCGCAATGGTTATTAGATTTGGGTTTACGTTGGGATAAATTTGATACCAAGCAAACCACAAATGCGACTGGCGACTCTATTGAAAATAATACCGACTTCCTGACCTATCAGGCTGGATTAATCTTTAAACCTGTTGAAAATGGTTCTATCTATGCAAGTTATGCGACTTCTGCCAATCCGGTCGGTGTAGATGGCGGGGATGGTTCAGAAGCAATTGGCCAAGCCTATATGGACTTAGATCCTGAAGAGAGCCGTACCTTTGAAATCGGCACAAAGTGGGATGTGTTAAATGAAAGACTGAGTTTAACCGCTGCCGTGTTCCGTACTGAAAAACAAAATACACGGATTCAACTGGATGCTGCTACATATACCAATGGCGGCGACACCCAAGTAGACGGTCTTGAGCTGGGCGTAAATGGCCAAATTACAGATAAATGGGCTGTATCTGCTGGTTATACTTATCTCGACAGTGAAACTGTGAACCCGGGCCCATCCTGTAACCGTCAAGGGGTATGTACACCTGACAACCCTGCCAAAGGTAAGCAAATGCAGAATGTACCTAAAAATTCTGCAACCCTGTGGACTACCTATGCTGTAACACCTGCTTTAACTTTAGGTGCAGGTGCTGTTGCAATGGATAAAGTTTATGGTGATGCAGCCAATACCAAGTGGGTTCCAGGTTATGTCCGTTATGATGCTATGGCGCGTTATAACGTGAATGAAAATGTTGATTTGCAATTAAACGTCAATAACCTGTCTGATGAACGTTACTTCACCAAAGCTTATGCCTCTCACTATGCCACTGAAGCAGAAGGCCGTAGTGCAGTGCTGGCAGTCAACTTTAAATATTAATTCAATATAACCGCATAGCCTCCTGATGGGGGCTATGTTATTTTTAAAATACGATTATTCAGGGGTTTCTCGTGCTGCATCATATTCCAAATGTACTGAGCAAAGAACAGGTGCAATATTTCCGTGAGGAGATGAATAAGATTGAGTGGGTCAACGGCAAAGTTACCGCGGGTACACTCTCTGCAACGGTGAAACAGAATCAGCAACTGCCTGAAGATCATTCCCTGACCCAGCATTTAAGCACAATCATTCTTGAGTCTCTGGGACAGCATGCTCTGTTTTTATCGGCAGCGATTCCGCTGGATATCATTCCCCCGCTTTTTAACCGCTATGAAAATAATGAAGCTTTCGGCTTTCATGTCGACAATTCGATTCGCCGGATTCGCGGCAGCAATGAACGCCTTAGAACGGATTTATCCTGTACGGTTTTCTTGAGTGAACCTGAAGAATACGTCGGTGGTGAACTGGTGGTCGAAGACACTTACGGTTATCACGAAGTAAAATTGCCTGCCGGCGATATGATTTTGTATCCATCGACCAGCTTGCATGAAGTCACGCCAATCACTGCCGGTTGTCGAATTGCTTCATTTTTTTGGGTACAAAGCATGATCCGTGATGATGCAGAACGGCATATGCTGTTTAATCTGGATCAGAGTATTCAAAACCTGAGAATGCAGCTGGGCGATCAGCATGCAGAGGTCATGAAACTGACCAATCTGTATCATAATTTAATGCGTAAATGGGCTGAACTTTAAAACATGCCCTGAGGTCAATGATCTTTGAAAATCATTGGATTTATTTTTTATTAAAATATACTGCGTTGTGGCACAATTGAACGTAATAAATAACGCATTATGCCCAAATAGAGAAAATATAAAATACAATATTTAGAATAAGTGAAAATATTTTTCAATTCTTAAAGTTTATAAGAAAATCTTTATTACCATACGACTAAAATCCATAAAAATAGCAAAAACTTTTCGGGATAAGTGGATTAAACTTTAAATTATAAGTAAGGCATTTAGTGCATTTGGTGAAGCTAAACCACCAATATTTAGACCATATTTCAGGTTTGAACCAGACTGTCACTAAAACCCAATGAATAGACAAAATCTATGCCGCTGACCCACGCACCGCTTTAACCAAGATTACGGTACCCAAGTTAGCATAAGGAGCTCTCTCATGATGTTGGCTGATCCAAGTAAAAAATACCGTCGCATGTATCAACGTGTGGACTTACCAGACCGTCAATGGCCGAACAACGAAATCAATAAAGCGCCAATCTGGATGAGTACCGACCTGCGTGACGGTAACCAAGCGATCTTTGAGCCAATGAACATGGAGCAGAAATTCAAGATGTTCCAGATGTTGGTGAAAATCGGTTTCAAACATATTGAAATCGGCTTCCCGTCAGCATCGCAAATTGACTTCGATTTCACCCGTAAATTGATTGAAGAAGGTCATATTCCGGATGACGTTTATATCGAGGTCTTGGTTCAGGCACGTGATCATTTGATTCAACGTACCTTTGAATCTTTACAAGGTGCGGAACGTGCCATTGTACATATCTATAATTCTAACTCGCCGACATTCCGCAACAAAGTCTTGAATGTTGATGTTGAAGGTGCAAAACAGTTAGCGATCAATGCTGCACAGAAAGTAAAAGAATATGCCGCAAAACAGCCGGAAACTGAATTCGTATTTCAGTACAGCCCGGAATGTTTTACTGCAACCGAATTAGAAGTCGCGAAAGATGTCTGCGATGCAGTCACTGAAATCTGGGAAGCATCGCCGACCAATAAAGTGATCTTAAACTTGCCTGCAACGGTAGAAGTTTCAGGTCCACACATCTATGCCGATCAAATCGAATGGATGCACCGTAACATTCAGCGTCGTGATGGCGTGATCATTTCAGTTCACTGCCACAACGACCGTGGCTGTGGCATTGCCGCTTCTGAATTGGCAATTATGGCTGGTGCTGACCGAGTTGAAGGCTGTGTCTTCGGAAATGGTGAGCGTACCGGTAACGTCGACGTGGCTGCGATTGCCTTGAACATGTATACCCAAGGTGTAGCACCAAACTTGGATTTCTCCAACATCAATGAAATCATTGCGACTGTGGAAGAATGTACTGGTTTACCTGTGCACCCGCGTCATCCTTATGCCGGTGATTTGGTGTTTACTGCATTCTCGGGTTCGCATCAGGATGCCATCAAAAAAGGTTTCGAGTTCCAGAAAAACGAAGAAATCTGGGATATGCCGTACTTGCCAATCGACCCGAAAGATTTAGGCCGTGATTATGACGCCGTGATCCGTGTTAACTCACAATCAGGTAAAGGCGGTATTGCTTACTTGTTAGAATCGAACTACAACGTGATCTTGCCGCGTCGTTTACAGATTGAATTCTCTCAGATCGTACAAAAACGTACCGATGAGCAAGGCACTGAAATCAGCGCGACCGAAATCTGGAAGTTGTTCAAGGAAACCTATGTGGATGCTAAAAACGTTCACTATTCTGCGAAAAACTACAAATTGTCAGATGACAATGGCAATCAGGTGATTGAGCTTGATCTTGAAATTGATGGCCAGTCACGTCGTGTTCGTGGTGAAGGCAATGGTCCAATTTCTGCGATTTTGGATGCACTTCAGTTACCAATTGATGTCCTAAACTATGAAGAGCGCAGCATCAGTTCGGGTGCACATGCCAAAGCTTTAGCCTTGATCGAACTTCAAGTGAAAGGTACCGGTAAATCTGCCTTTGGTGCCGGGGTACATGACAACATCGTAACCTCTTCCATTGAAGCAATTATTGCCTCGACCAATCGCCTGATTGATCAGGGTGTGTTAAGCACTGATCAGGTGATTGCTGCTGCGGTCTAAACGGCTGTATTAGAATTTGCGATAATTCATAGCACTAAAATGACTTTAGAAGGATACCGGCAAATGGTATCCTTTTATTATTCATACTAAAGATTTAAGGCGAATCCTCCCCGTGTCTTTTCCAGCTGACTCAGTGGGCATTGTTGTCCCACAAAAGTTCCAATTTGAAGAGCCGTTAGAGCTTGAATGCGGTCGCATCCTCCCACGTTTTGAACTGATGGTTGAAACTTATGGCGAACTCAATGCCGATAAGTCCAATGCCATTCTGATTTGTCATGCCCTTTCCGGTCATCACCATGCCGCAGGCTATCATCATGCAGATGATAAAAAAGCCGGCTGGTGGGATTCATGTATTGGCCCCGGCAAAGCCATTGATACTTCAAAATTCTTTGTGGTTTCACTGAATAATATTGGTGGCTGTAGCGGTTCTACCGGCCCGATCTCGCCAAACCCTGAAAATGATAACCGTCCTTATGGCCCTGATTTTCCACTGGTTACGGTCCGCGACTGGGTCAAAACCCAGGCCCTGCTCTCTGATCGTTTAGGGATTGATACCTGGGATGCCATCATTGGCGGTTCACTGGGTGGTATGCAGGCATTGCAATGGTCAGTGGATTATCCAAACCGTTTAAGAAAATGCGTGATTATTGCCAGCGCTCCAAAGCTTTCTGCACAGAATATTGCCTTTAACGAAGTGGCACGTCAGTCGATTTTGTCAGACCCGGATTTCCATAATGGTCGTTATCTGGAAAATGACAGCTATCCAAAACGTGGTCTGATTCTGGCGCGTATGGTCGGTCATATTACTTACCTGTCCGAAGAAGCCATGAAACAGAAATTTGGCCGCGATTTGAAATCAGGCAAATTTATGTATGGTTTCGATGTCGAATTCCAGGTCGAAAGCTATCTACGTTATCAGGGTGAGCAGTTCAGCCGTAACTTCGATGCCAATACCTATCTGATCATGACCAAAGCGCTGGATTACTTTGATCCGTCGCGTGAATATGAACAGTCGCTCAAAAAAGCCATGGCCAATACCCAGTGCAAATTCCTGGTGGTGTCATTCACGACTGACTGGCGTTTTACTCCTGCCCGCTCACAGGAAATCGTGGATGCTTTAATTAGCAACCATAAACCTGTGAGCTATCTGGATATTGATGCCGAACAGGGTCATGACTCTTTCCTGTTCCCTATTCCGCTCTATGTAAAATCTTTGCGTGCATTCCTGGGTGGTGAAGAACACCTGAAAGCAACACCAAAGGAGGCCGTATAATGCGTATCGATCAACAACTCGCTGAAAAGTGGATCAAGCCCGGTTCTAGCGTACTCGACCTCGGGTGTGGCGACGGTGAACTGCTGGCACAAATGAGTAAAAAGCACGATATTCGTGCATACGGATTAGAAATTGATCAGGAAAAGATTGCAATTGCGGTCAGTCGCGGGTTAAATATCATCCAGCAGGACTTAAACCTCGGTTTAAGCCGTTTTGCCGACCAGTCTTTTGACAATGTGGTCATGGCACAAGCTTTGCAGGCTGTAGATGCACCTGACGTATTATTGCGTGATATGGTGCGTGTGGGGAAACAGGCCATTATTACCTTCCCGAACTTTGCCCACTGGAAGACCCGTTCTTTCCTGGCAATCAAAGGGAGAATGCCGGTTTCTGAAGCCTTGCCGTATATGTGGTATAACACCCCGAATATCCACTTATGTACATTTCGTGATTTTGAAGCACTTTGTGCGGAAAATAACATCAAAATTATTAATCGACTCGCTGTGAACGGGAATCAAGAAGATAGTTTGCTCAGCAAGCATCTCCCGAATCTATTTGGTGAAGTCGCAATTTATCGAGTGAGCGCGCTATGAAAAAATTATTATTAAGTACGACGCTACTGGCGGGACTTTTTGGCATGCAAGCCCATGCAGATTATGTTGCACCGAGTCCTTCTGTTGCCAGTCAAGCGGCTCAGTATTCCATCATGGATATCAACAGTTTGACTAAAGCAGCGAAAGCCGGCCAGGCGGGTGCACAGTTCTATCTGGCCACCAAATACCAGTATGGTAAAGACATCCAGAAAGATGAACGTCAGGCCTTTGCCTGGTATAAAGCAGCAGCCGATCAAGGTCTGGCAGTTGCCCAGCTGAATGTCGGCCGTATGCTGGCAGATGGTATTGGCACCAGAAAAGATGAAGCGCTGGCACGTCAGTATTTTGAAAAAGCGGCTAGCCGTGGCGATAACCGTGCCAGCTTTAACCTGGCAATGATGGAAGAGAAAAAGAAAAACTATATGGGCGCTTACCAGTGGTATGAACTGTCTACCCGTGATGGCATGCTCGACAATAAGGTGATTACGCTGTCGGAAGGCAGAAAAACTGCCTTGGCGGCGAATTTAACCCAAGAGCAGATCCGTCAGGCGCGTGATCGTGCCGACAGATGGATTCAGGCACAATAAGCTGAATGGTATAAATAGCACCTTCGGGTGCTTTTTTATTGCCGCAAATTCTTCATCCATTGCTAAAATAGCGCCCATTCTTTATCTAATAATGAGTTTTTGACATGGCTGCAACTGACTGGTTATCCCAAGGCACACTGGTATTGGCAAGTAATAACAAAGGTAAAATTGCCGAGTTTGAAAAACTGTTTGCCGAGCTACAACTGCCGGTTGAAGTCGTGGCCCAGGGCAAGTTGAATATCGAAGATGCGATCGAAGATGGTCTAAGCTTTGTAGAAAATGCGATTATTAAGGCTCGCCATGCTTCTAAAATTTCCAGAAAACCTGCTATTGCAGATGATTCAGGCATTTGTGTGCCAGTTCTTGGCGGCGCTCCCGGCATTTACTCGGCTCGTTATTCCGGTGAGCATGGCAACGATGCCGCCAATAATGAAAAACTGCTGGCCGATCTCAAACCCTTACGCCAAGATGGTGAAGTGATTGAGGGCATGTTTGTTTGCGTACTGGCACTGGTTCAACATGCCGAAGATCCCTTACCGCAAGTCTTTCAGGGTATCTGGCACGGGGAAATTCTGGAAGCTGCGCGTGGTGAAAATGGTTTTGGCTATGACCCGTTGTTCTGGTTACCGGAACTCGGAATTTCCAGTGCAGAAATGAGTAAGGAAGAGAAAAATAAAATCAGTCATCGTGGACAGGCGATGCAGTTGTTTAAGAAGAGTTTGGAGAAGTAAGTTCCTCCTCTCACCCCAGCCCTCTCCCTTTGGGAGAGGGCTGGGGTGAGAGATTTTTAAAATACACCTCTCCCTAACCCTCTCCTTTAAGGAGAGGGAAAATCATTCTTCTAAAGCTTTTACATCCTCTCTAACTCTCGCCCTAAGGGCAAGAGGACCTTTTTATGTTTTTATAATCCTGGCATCAACGCATGCATGATTACCCCATATAGAGCAATCAAGATCGCACTGGCCAAAGTTCCCGAAGCAATATATTTGGCGGAATGGCCCGTTCCCTGATAATGGGTTTCCAGCGCTACAATATTGGCTGCAGGAGGCAATAAAAAGAACATCAGCATTACAGCATAAGTCAGCGTCTGCTGCGGAATAGGTAAATAATAATAGGCGACAACACACAGCAAAACCGCAAACAGTCCTCTATAAAAAATCAGTTGCAGACTACACATTAAATCGAAGCGGCTGATCCGCACATTACTTAGCCACATCCCCAACACACACATGCCACTAAAAGTCACCAGCACTTTATTGGCCTGATACAGCCTCTCTACCCAAGCGACTTGCTGCCACTGACTCAAATCCCAAAATGACAATAAGGCTGCCACTGACAGTGCCACCACTGGTGGTGAGAGCAGTACATTTTTTAAAATATAGCTGCTATCTTGTCTGGCTTCACTGACTGCCATCACCGCACAGACATTGCCAAACAAAGAACCACCGATGTACAGCGCCACCACAGTACTGGTCGCTTGCGGGCCAAAAACTGCCAGTGCAAAAGGAATTCCCAGCCATGCCCCATTTAAATAGCTCAGGCATAAGGCACGCAGTTTATTTTTCAGGGTGAAATAAAATAAGGCAAAGAACACACAGGAACAGAAAAAGCTAAAGGCAATTAACCACAAACTGCCCTCTTGGTAAAATACCATATTGTAGATAATGAGTACCGGAATCAGGATCCGTGCCAGTAAAGCAGCCAAAAAAGGTCGAATCGGTTTTAAAAATTGCACCCCCCAATAACCAATTAGAAAAGACAGGAGGGGAAGAATCAAGGCCATGACAATACTGCTGAGATTTCCATATCAGGCTGTATGCTAACACAGCATACTTTTCATTGAATTATGAAATTTTTTATATGAGTGATTCATTCCCCTGTTGCCGTGTCGGCAAACTGTCATCAAAGCGTCACCGCGCTGTCATACAAGCCTGCTGAGATAGGTGCATGAAATATAGAGGATAAAATAATGGCAGGATTATCAATTTGGCATGTGCTGATTTTCGCAATTGTGGTGATTTTATTGTTCGGTACATCGAAACTTAAAAATTTGGGTAAAGACGTCGGCGGCGCGATTAAAGACTTTAAAAAATCAGTCAAAGATGAAGAGGCAGAACAAGCTCAGCTTGCAGAGCCACGCACCATTGATGCTCAGGTCAAAACTCCTGAACATTCGGTTAAAAGTTAAGAGTTCGCTATGCTCAATATTGGAATGACCGAGCTGCTGATTTTCGGGATTATTTCGCTTTTGGTTCTTGGGCCAGATAAGCTTCCGGAAGCAGTACGTTTTGTCGGAACATGGTACGGCAAGATCAAGCGTATGGTGAGCAATGTTCAGAATGATCTTGATCGTGAATTGCGCCTGTCTGAGCTACGTGAACAGATGCAGGCTGAAATGCAGCGGATTCAGGAACTGGAGGCCAAGATGCAGGCACAAGTGGCTAATTTGCAGCAGCCGATTGTAAGCGATGAAGTAAAAATAAAATCGCAAGCTGTCCAGCCCTTGCTCAGCTATCAGCCGGTGATACAGCCTGTATCACCCGTGTATTTACCCAAGCCTACAGCAATTCAAACCGTGATTTCCGAACAACGCTATACAGAAATGAAGGTGGCCGTATGACATCCTTGCCGACCACACCAGCCTCCAATGATGCTGCAGCACTGAACCTCGAACAGATGCCGATTACCCAGCATTTGATCATCTTAAGAAAGCATCTGTTTAAAGTGGTTGCTGTCCTGATTGGCCTGTTTTTCTGCTTATTGCCCTTTGCCAATCAGACTTACCAGTGGTTGTCTGAACCCTTACGGGCACAGCTACCTGCCAGCTCAACCATGATTGCCACAGATGTCACTGCAACCTTCATGGCACCTTTTAAACTGAACTTCTTTGTCGCGCTGATGATCGCGATGCCGTTCATCCTGTATCAGCTCTGGACCTTTATTAAGCCTGCGCTGTATGCCAAGGAAAAGAGCCTGGCCTTGCCGCTTCTGATCGGCAGTATCGTACTTTTTTATACCGGCATCAGCTTTGCCTACTTTGTGGCATTGCCCTCGATTCTGCATTTTTTTATCAGTGTTTCGCCTGAAACTGTAGCCCCGATGACCGACATCAACAGTTATCTTAGCTTCTGTTTAAAGCTGTTTCTGGTCTTTGGTTTTACTTTTGAGATTCCCATTATTACCCTGGTTCTGATCTTGATTGGTGCAGTTTCGACACAGACTCTGATCGAGAAACGGCGCTTTATTATTGTGGGTTGCTTCTTTGTGGCAATGTTTGTTACACCTCCGGATGCCCTATCGATGATCATGCTGGCTGTCCCAATGTGGCTACTGTTTGAACTGGGTTTACTGGCAGGGAAACTGATTGAAAAACGTCGTTTAAAGACTAAATAACAATAACTATCCAAAACAAAAAAAATATCGATTTACTCAGGCAGCTCTGGCTGTCTTTTTGTTTCCAATTTTCAATAAAATACTGATTTATTTAATTTTAATGCAACATTTCCTTAAGATTACTGTCATATCCCAAGCTTAAGGTATTGAAAACTTCTACACCACCAAGCACTTATTTTTTAATTGGGACTTTAAAATGAAAAATGAAGACATGATACCTTGCCAGGATCTGGTTGAAGACAGTAACAACTCAAACAACACGCACTTCCAAACGATTCTGGATCAATATACTAGCCGCCGCAGCTTTATTGCGAAAACTACAAGTGGGGCAATGGCATTAGCATTTGCAGCAACAGTAAGTGGTTGTTCAGATGATGATAATGATTCTGGTACACCTGACAGTAATCCAACTACACCGCCAGATACCACTAGCCCAGATCAACATGCCTGGAGTGATCTAAAAGCACGTCCGAATAAATTAGTCTTTGAGCCGGTTCGCAAGAATACCCAAAACTTCTTCAGTGTTCCTGAAGGTTATGAGCTTAAAGTATTGTATGCAGTCGGCGATCCAATCAACCCTGCTTATCCAGAAAAGACCGATACCACCTTAGCTTCTGGTGCTTCTTACCAGTTCCGTTCAGGCGATAACCATGATGGTATGAGCTTCTTCGGTATGCATCCAACCAATAAAAATTATGCTGCCAAAGAATCAACACAAGGTTTACTTGTTTTAAACCACGAATACCTACAACAATCTCAGCTCCATACACCAGAAGGTACAATTACCATCGATGGCGTACGTCCAGAAGATCAGGTACTCCGTGAAGTGAATGCGCATGGTGTTTCTGTTATTGAGATCAGCAAAGATGCAAATACACAAGACGTTAAAATCAACTTAAATTCTAATTTTAACCGTCGTATCACTGCAGCAACCGAGATGGAAATTAATGGACCAGCACGTGGTTCTGACTTAGTCAAAACTATTTTCTCACCAGATGGAACATTGACTCGCGGTACCTTTGCAAACTGTGGTAATGGTTATACGCCATGGGGAACTTACTTAACGGCTGAAGAAAACTGGAGTGGTTATTTCGCTCGTCAAGCCAACGACACCCGCGCTATTGCAAAAGAAGAAATTTCATTATCTCGTTATGGTCGTGGTGGTACTGATGCTCGTTCGTCTCAATACCGCTGGAATACTCCTGTTGCTGAATTAACTGGTGATAAAGGACTTTATGATCGTTGGGATATTTCAGTTAAAGGCGCAAATGCTTTAGCAGATTATCGTAATGTCATGAATACCTGTGGATTCATTGTAGAGATTGACCCATTTAGCGCGACTACACGTCCAGTTAAACGTACTGCACTGGGACGTTTTGCACATGAAGATTGCCGCTGTAGTAACCCTATTCCGGGTCAGCCATTAGCGTTCTATATGGGTGATGATGCGACCGGCGAATATATCTATAAATTTGTTTCTGAAGCAGTCTGGGATCCGAAAGACGTCAATGGTGGTTATACCGCTGGTGATAAATACATGGATAAAGGGACATTATATGTCGCTAAATTCAATGATGACGGTACAGGTGAATGGCTAGAACTGACTCATGGCAAAAATGGTTTAACTGCTGCCAATGAAATCTATCCGTTTGCAGGCCAAGATGACATCGTCATCAATGCCCGTCTTGCTGCTGACCATGTAGGTGCGACCAAAATGGACCGTCCAGAATGGGTTGCAGTGAATCCCGAAAATGGTGAAGTGTATGTAACCTTAACCAACAACAGCAACCGTGGTCGTGCATATGAAACTGATGCTGCCAACCCACGTAGCTACATCGACTTTAAAGGTTCAAGCGCCAGCAATTCAGGCAATATGAATGGTCATATCATTCGTTTCAGTGAAGCTAAAAACACAGTTACAGCGACAAGTTTTGCTTGGGATATTTTCCTGTTCGGTGCAGAAGCACGTGCTGCCTCTAACATCAACCTGTCAGGTCTGGATGATTTAAATGACTTCTCCAGCCCGGATGGCATGTGGTTCGATCCGCGCGGTATTCTGTGGATTCAGACGGATGATGGTCAGTACACCGATGAAACCAACTGCATGATGTTGGCAGCACTTCCGGGTACTGTGGGTGATGGTGCTAAAGCGCTTGCAGCCAGCACCAAAGCAGAAGGACAGGAAACCTTTGTTGGTGCCAAACTCAGCAATGATCGTGTTCGTCGCTTTTTGACTGGTCCATCGGGTTGTGAAATTACCGGCGTGACTATTACCCCGGACTATAAAGCGATCTTTGTCAACGTTCAGCATCCAGGGGGTGCATGGCCAGCCAACCAAAGCGAGCGTTATAGCCGTTTAGGCAAAGTACCTCGCTCTGCAACTGTGGTCATTACCCGTAAAGATGGTGGCGCCATTGCGGGTGAGGCTTTGGAACAAGCGAGCGTATAAAAAAAGCTGTTATTCAAAAATGCCGACGTCAAGTCGGCATTTTTTATATCTGGTGATTATTTCAGGCTAATTATTTTCTCAATAGTTTGACCTGCGGTTGTACCTTGTTGTGACTTCTCGATCCAGTGCCATTGTCCCTGCTGCATTCTCAAAAAATTGGAGCATCGGGTGCCATAGGCCGGACTCTGAATAAAAGTCGAAGACAGCAGCTGTTCCATTTCCACGGAGATGCCGGTATCTGGCAGAAGTTCAGGAATCACCTTACGTTCATCTTCCAGAATATCCCAGACTGCATGACACAAATCTGCTTCTGCGATCTCCTGGTGTTGCAGCATCGGTAAAAATTCCTGGGTAAAGCGTTTACGTAAATGTCGGGTCTTGTACCAGTCTTCACTCATCAGGCCATTCGAAACCACATAGACGCCATGGGCCAGTACTTGTGGTGCTTCACCGCGATTGCTCATATACACCGCCTGATCCTGATCGCCGATAAACAGGTTAAAGCCGGCATAGTCACACTGGCGTTGTTCCAGATCTTGAGCAAAACGAATCGGCGTTAAGTCAGAATCTAAAAAGTTCTGGATGATATGTCCACGTGAAGTCGGATAATGCCCTTTGTCCTGCCCATCACGAAAATTGGTAATCACCGCCCAGCGACTGGAAGCCGTAATCCCCATCCAGGTGCCGCCCGACTGTAGATCCTGTCCGGCAATTATCGGACTATTCTCCCATTCATGCAGCTCCTGCGTAGGACGCTGATAGAACTCATCCCGATTTGAAATCAGACATAATGAGCTCTGATCCAGAACCCGCCAAGCCAATGCCACGATACACATAATTTACGCTCTCGATCTTTACACATTGAATGTACAACATTTTTCTTTGCTTTAAGCTAAAATCTGTGCAAAACAGAATCACAAGGAACAGGAATGCTCACCTATCCCAATATTGATCCCGTCGCGATTTCGCTCGGGCCCTTACAAGTCCACTGGTATGGACTGATGTACTTACTGGCATTTTTATTTGCCTGGGGATTGGCGACGTTTCGCGCCAAACAACGTGGCTGGACACCGGATATGGTGTCTGACCTGATTTTCTTCGGTGCACTCGGTGTGATCATCGGTGGCCGTGTCGGTTATGTCTTCTTCTACGGTTTTTCTCAGTTCCTGGCCGATCCTTTATGGCTGTTCCAGATCTGGACCGGCGGTATGAGTTTCCATGGCGGTTTCCTCGGGGTCATTCTGGCCATGTTGTGGTGGTGCAAGAAATATAAGATGACCTGGTTCCAGACTCTGGATTTTATCGCACCTTGCGTACCGACAGGCTTGATGTTTGGCCGAATTGGTAACTTTATTGGTGGCGAACTGTATGGCCGTCAGGTCACCGACCCAAACTTTGCCTGGGGCATGATCTTTCCGACCGATCCGCTGCAACTGGTTCGTCATCCATCTCAACTCTATCAGGCACTATGTGAAGGCCTGATCCTGTTTATTATACTGTGGTGGTTCAGCTCGAAGCCACGTCCACGTATGGCAGTTTCTGCGCTGTTCCTGATCGGTTATGGCTTGGCACGTTTTGTGGTTGAATTCTTCCGTGAGCCGGACAATGGCCAACTGTTTATTGGCTGGATGAGCAAAGGACAATTCCTGAGCCTACCAATGATCCTGATTGGCTTGTGGATGATGTGGTATGCCTATCAGAAGAAAATATATGACTGGGGTCCACAAAAAAATAGCTGAGAAAATCGCGTAATTTAGCGAGGCAAAGGCCTCGCTTTTTTATACTCAAAATATGCTAAAGTGCCGATTATCTCTTCTATTCTTTCATCATTATGCTTGAGTTCTGGTTTAATCCGCAGGTATCTGTTCTCAAAAAACTATTGATCTTTATTGTGATTGCAGCGACAGCTGCAGGCTTGTACTGGATGGAACCACTGCCCTTAGATTCTATTTTGATGTTTGTCGGTACCGGCATCATTTTTCTGATCTGTCGTTACTGCAAAATCCACTTTGCCAGCAAAAATCCGACCGGTTTGCTGTATAGATTACTGACCTGGATTCCAATTGCCTTATTGATTGCTTTAGTTTTTATGAATATGCAACAGGGCGAAATCCTGATTCCGGGTGCACAAGGCATTGCCTTTATGGCACTGGCAATTTGTCTGTTTTCTCCACTGTCCCTGCTCAATCAGAACAAATCAGATGCAGGTTCACCCCATGCTTGAGTTCTGGTATTCGGAACGCTGTAGCCGTCAAATCAAACTCATCGCCATCATGGCGACCTGTATTTTGATTTATACAGCATCGACTGTGGCCCAGTTAGATCCGGTCCTATTTGTGGGGGTGAGTTTAGCGATTGGAATTGTCGTGCATTTACTGCACCATTTCCGCCTGAAAATCTCAAAATCCAATCCCTATGCAAATGGCTTTAGCGCCTTGAGCCGGGTCATTCCCATCATTGCCTTAATTACCCTGTTTGGCTATTTACCAGAACAGCACCAGCAATGGGGCAAATTTGCCTTGGGTCTGCAATGTCTTGGCTTTGCCGCGATTGGATTATTTATCGTTTCAATCTATGAAAGCCGTGCGAAGCGCTTTGAGGACTGATTACTTCGCCGCATTTTCTTAGAAGTAAGTTTCCAGGCGATAGTAACTATAAGTCACGTTTTTATTGCGATAAACTGCATGATCTCGTTGTTTAAAATCCGATACCCAGGCACTACCTGAATAAGCCGCGATATGTCCATATTTATGTCCCTGAGTACGGTCAATAATATAGATATCGCCTTTTTTCGGCCGATCAAAAGAAGCATTAATTTTCTTATAACCCAGCTGCATCAGGGTACTTCCCCAATCTGCCGCTGCAACCGGATGATTCACAATTTTTGCACCAGAGGATTGTAGACCGACACGAATACTGCGCGCACATTTCTGTGTACTGGTATTGCGGGTAATGCCTTGTAGATAACTGGTAAATTTCTCGATATTGATACGATGGCCATTGCTTACGCCTGAAGCGTTACGGACAGTGGCTTTTTGGGATGACTTTTTAGGTCTTTGCTCCGATTGGGAACGCACCATGATATTCGCTTGGACAGGAGCATATACTTCGCTCATGTTTACTTGATGATCATAGATCATGCCTTACCAACCGCTCCTCGCCTGTAATTTAGGCTTTCATATTGTTAACAAGCCGAGAATACTAGTCGTTTAAATGTTATCTTTCACATTAAAAATGTAAATAAATTTGTCTATTTTTGCGGCA
Organism: Acinetobacter lwoffii; assembly: GCF_024129715.1. Lineage (GTDB taxonomy): Bacteria > Pseudomonadota > Gammaproteobacteria > Pseudomonadales > Moraxellaceae > Acinetobacter > Acinetobacter lwoffii_U. The sequence goes on along the minus strand of NZ_JAMXXM010000011.1, from coordinate 65,902 downwards.
TTCAAATTAAGCCGTTCTTTCTAATACAGTTACAAAACTCATCATCTTTGCAAAAAAAATGTAAAGCAAAGCTAACTTCGATGCCTTGCAAAGCCTTTTTAGCCTGAACTATACAAAATGAGCCGTTATTTTTTCTACTCAAACCCTAGGGATTTAATCTGTAGCTCGGCTATTTTCAGACAACATTTCACTACATGATTACATCATTTTGAGCTTTGCACCCTGTATTACACTGATGCGGCATTTTTAAATATTGAACTAAACGGAGAAGAAAAATGAGTCAGACTTTAAATACCGTTTCAAATTTTAATTTAGAACAATATTTAGGTACCTGGTATGAAATTGCACGTTTGCCGATGAAGCACCAGCCTGAGGACAGCACCGATATTTCTGCGGTATAGAGCTTGAATGAAAATGGCAAGGTGGATGAAGCCATTGCTGAAGCGATCATTGTCGATGCAGAACATGCCAAGCTTGAAATCAGATTTTTACCTGAAGGCTTGCATGGGATCCCGTTTACCAAGGGCGATTATTGGGTCTTAAAAATCGATCCGGATTATCAGACGGCACTCGTGGGCGAGCCGAATAAAGAATATTTATGGTGATTACATCGCGACACCAGTCTGGACGAAGCGACTCAACGCGAATATTTAAGTTATGCAGCACCCTTAGGTTATGATCTGTCTGATCTGATTCATACCGTCCATACTGGCCATAAAACCGCTTAAACCTTTTCTACAACAAGCACCCGCACTGGGTATTTTTTTTTGATTGGGTGCTTGCCGATCTTTTTTGCAGAAGATGCAATATCAGAAATATTAGAAAAAAATGTTATGATGCATTCAATTCAATTTACCCAGCTCGACAGAAAGTGGATTTATCCGAGATAAACTTTTTCTGCTGAAAAAAAGGTAATTTAAACAAATTTTTAAGAGAGACCTATGCGCCAATATCTTGACCTATTACAACATATCCTCGACAACGGCGGCGATAAAGGCGACCGTACCGGTACAGGTACACGTTCGGTATTTGGTCATCAGATGCGCTTTGATCTTTCCCAAGGTTTTCCTTTACTGACCACCAAAAAAGTTCATTTCCGCTCTATCGTGATCGAACTGTTGTGGTTCCTGAAAGGCGATACCAATGTTCAGTATTTAAAAGACAATAAAGTCTCGATTTGGGATGAATGGGCGACCGCAGAACAAACTGCGCGTTTTGGCCGTCCTGAAGGCGAATTAGGCCCAGTATATGGTCACCAATGGCGCAATTTTGGTGCCAGCAAAAATGCAGACAATAGTTATAATCAGGATGGTTTTGACCAGATCAAATGGTTGATTAATGAAGTTAAAACCAATCCAAATTCGCGCCGTCTGATTGTATCGGGCTGGAACCCAAATGAAGCGGGGCAGGTCGCATTACCACCTTGTCATACCCTGTTCCAGTTCTTTGTACACAATGGCAAATTGTCTTGCCAGTTGTACCAGCGCAGTGCTGATGTATTTTTGGGTGTACCATTTAACATTGCCAGCTATGCTTTGTTGACGCATATGATCGCGCAAGTCTGTGATCTGGATGTTGGTGACTTTGTCTGGACTGGTGGCGATACCCACTTGTACAGCAACCATTTTGAACAGGCACAGTTGCAGCTTAGCCGTGAGCCACTCGGCCTTTGTCAATTAAAACTAAATCCTGAGATCAAAGACCTGTTCGATTTTAAATTTGAAGATATCGAAATTGTCGGTTATGAATCTCATCCAGGCATTAAAGCCCCTGTCGCTGTTTAATGTTCTTTATTATAAAGTTCCCTCTCTTCCTAGGAGAGGGCTAGGAAGAGGTTTTTTACCACACGTAAATCGCCAACTCCTTTCAAAATTATTCCTAGCCCTAAAGCATGAAGGCAATCAATATAGATTTTTAACCTTTCTTTCGTACCAGTAAAAAATTACACGAAGGACTTTGGGCTTGATAAGAAGGATTCAATACATGTCATTTCAAGATTTAGAAGTTGTACACGTCGTTGCCATGGATCAGCAGCGTTGTATCGGCAAGGGCAATGACCTACCTTGGCATATCTCTGCCGACCTGAAACACTTCAAGGAAATCACCCAAGGCGGTGTGGTGGTGATGGGTCGCAAGACACTAGAATCGATGGGACGTACCTTGCCTAAACGCGTGAACTGGGTCATTACCCGTGATCCAGACTGGGCATTTGCAGGCACCAAAGTCGCTTATAGCATTGAAGATGCGCTGAGTCAGGCCGTTGCAGATGTAAAGGCTTCAGAAAAACCTGAAACCATTTTCATCATTGGTGGTGGTGAAATCTTTAAACAGACTATGGATATTGCAGACCGTCTGGAACTGACCCATGTTGAACTGGATGTACAGGGCGATGCCTATTATCCAGCGATTCCAGCAGAATTTAAAAAAGTCGCTGCCGAGCAACATATCGACGACAAAACCGGCATTGCTTTTGAGTTCGCAACCTACAGAAAATAAAGCCTATTTCTCATGAAAAAGTGATGATGCAGGGACGCGAATACATCTCCAGACATTGGAGTCTGTGGCTACTGGGCAGCCTGTTTACTTTATTCGTCCTTCTGTCGAGCCTGTGGTTCAGCCTGATGCTCTGGGTTCATCAACCCCTCGGAAAAATCGGCAGCTTGATGCTGATTGGACTCTGGCTGACCTTTGCGCTGGTCGTTCTCGGGATTTATTTCACCCGGCATCTGATCTCCCGCCAAGTGGATAGCGTTCTTTATCTTCTGGCCTTTTTATTCTGTCTGCTAGGATATTTCAGTCTGGAAGCGCGTCAGGATCGAGAGTGGAATCCTGAGGTTTCCCAGCTTCTGCATTATGAGCAGCAAGGCGATCAGGTTACCTTACACAATATCCGCAACTTTGACTGGCAGGCCGATGGTCGCTATATCGAACGCTGGGAAAGCCGGAGTTTTGATCTGAATCAGATTACTGGCGTGAACATCATTACGTCCTACTGGATGGGACCTAAAATTGCCCATACCCTGGTCAGCTTTGATTTTGCCAATCAAAAGCCACTCACCTTCTCAATCGAAATCCGCAAGGAAAAGAATGAAGAATTTTCAGCAATTGGTGGTTTTTTCCGAAAATATGAACTGAGTCTGGTCGCATCGGATGAAAAGGATATTGTCTATACCCGTAGCAATGTCCGCGGCGAGCAAGTTTACTTTTTTCCGGTAAAGATGCCGAAAGCTCAGGCCAAAGCGTTATTTAAAGAATATCTCAGACAGGCCGATGAACTGACCCAAAAACCAAAATGGTACAATACCCTGACCAGTAATTGCACCACACTGGTCTTTGATATGGTTCAGGCGATATCGCAACAACAGCTACCCTCAGATTACCGGCTGCTGGCCTCCGGCTATTTACCGAATTATCTCTATGACCTTAAAGTACTGGAACAGTCTTGGGATATGCACACCTGGTATCAACGGGCACATGTCAATCCACGGGTAGAACAAACCGCTAATCTGTCCAGTCAGGACTATTCACGACTGATCCGGCAGGGCCTGCCAAAACCCGACATGCGATAACTGTGTAGCAAATCCACTTCAATAAAGATACAAAATCAACTGGAACCTTGATCATTTTTTTGTTTATATACAAATAGCTAGTCAATGATCAGAGTATCTCTCATGCTAAAAAAATTAACTGCAATCGCGATTTTAGGCTCGGTTTTAACGGTCATGGGCTGCGAAACTGTGCCTAATACAGCCACGACACAAACCGCGAATCATTTACAACTTTTGCAAAATCGTACCTGGATTGCGACCCAGATTGGTAATACTGAAATCAAGACTGCGCCAACCGCACGCAATGTTCCAAGTCTGCAATTTGATGCCAGTACCCAGCGCGTTTCAGGTTCAGATAGCTGTAACCGGATTATGGGCAGTTACACAGCAGCGAAAGACACGCTGACCCTGAGCCAAATGGCCACTACCCGTATGGCTTGCATGAACAACGATCAGCTTGATCAGAAATTTAATGAAGCTTTAGCCAAAGTGACGCATTATCAAGTATTTGGTAAAACCTTAAAATTACTGGATCGCCATGGAAATCTCTTGATCCAGCTGGAAAGTGCTGTTCAGCCGCGTTAATACTTCCCTACAAAAAGCCTGTATGGACAGGCTTTTTTATCTTTCATACTGATGAGCTGGAATTTAACCATCAGCCCGATTGAGTTATTTAATTGAATGAGGAATCAACCATGCAACAGGCACTTTTCGGTGGGGGATGCTTTTGGTGTACTGAAGCCGTATTTTTACAGATCCAGGGGGTTCAGCAGGTCATCAGTGGCTATGCAGGTGGGCACACAACTCAGCCAAACTATGATGATGTCTGTGGTGGCAATACCGGCCATGCCGAAGTCATTCTGATCGATTTCGATGAAAACCAGATTAACTATACCCAGTTGCTTGATGTATTTTTTGCGACCCATGATCCGACTACATTAAACCGTCAGGGCAATGATGTCGGCACCCAGTATCGTTCTGTAGTTTATTATCTGAATGATGAACAGCAGCAACAGGCGCAGCAGGCGATCGATGCTCTGAAAACCGATAGCATCAATGTGGTGACTGAACTGAGCCCTGCTCCAACTTTCTATCCGGCGGAAGACTATCATCAAAACTTCTTTGCCAAGAACCCGACCCAGGGCTATTGCAATTTTGCCATTCCGCCAAAATTGAATAAATTACGCAGCAAATTTACGACCCTATTAAAAACCCATTAAGATTCACGAAAAATGGGCATAAAAAAAGCGACTGCAATCAGTCGCTTTTTTTATTATCTAAATCTTAGTTATCGGTTGCAAAAGCAATATCGCTGAGTCCGGCTCCACTCGCACGCGACATGACTTGCGCCACCGAGTCATAACGTGATTCTTTATCCGCTTTCAACACAATAGTCGGCTGACGTTCAGCTTGGCCCGCTTCATTAAAACGGGTTTCAAGCTGCTCTAGCGTCAGTACATCGCCATTCCAGGCAATGTCACCTTCGGCATTGATGCTGATCGTGACATTTTCAGGCGGCAGATCGATAATCTCCGCAGTAGTTTGTGGCAAGGTTAATGGAATTGATGGGTTCGCAACGGTCGCTGTCACCAGAAAGATGATCATCAATACCAACATAATGTCGATGAGAGGAATGAGGTTCATCTCATTCATGCCTACATCGTTGTCTTCACCCAGTTGAAAAGCCATTAAGCTTGACCTCCCACGAGACTCTGTTGTGTTACTTTCTCATCAGACTTTTTTGCAGCAGATTCCTGTTGCAGCATGGTATCAATTAACAGACCGTGTGCCTGATCCTGTAACTCGTGTGCCAAGCCACGATTAGCACGGACACAGATGTTATAAGCCAGTACCGCAGGAATCGCGACTGCCAGACCTAAGCCAGTCATAATCAATGCTTCACCGACTGGAGTTGCTACTTGTGCCAGACCTGCTTGACCACTTTTACCAACAGCAACCAGCGCATGGAAGATGCCCCATACCGTACCGAACAAACCGACAAATGGTGAAATTGAGGCAATCGTACCCAGAACTGATACACCTTTTTCGGCATTGGCTTTCTCTGCTGAAATCTGGCGTAACAGCGCCTGTTCTGCCACTGCTTTACGCTGTTCAAAGCCCAAAGGAGCCAGTTTGGTTTTCAGTTGTTCCAATGCCTTAGATAACTGAGCATAGGCAATCTGTTTCAGTTGACGAGTGCCCATCAAACGCAGCACAAAAATGGTCCATGTCGCAATCGACATTGCCAATAACACGAAATACAGCGTTTTACTGACTGCATCAGCGTGTTGCCAATAAACTGAAAAGTTCATATTCGAACTCCTAATGGGTGAGCCGTTATTTAACCTGAAAATCGAAAGGCTGTTCCACGCGTGTTGGATAAGCCACACCATTTTCAACATATTTGGTGAGTTGTGCACGACGTACCGCTGCTTCTACTTTGCGCGTTACCGCCGGGCTACAACTTGAATTTCGTGCAGTCGCAGAGACCACTTTACCCTGCTCATTCGCTGAAACATCTACTACCAGTGAACAGGCTGATTTTAATTCACCTGCAGAGAGTGAGACTTTTGGTGAACGCTGCCAGGACACGCCCCCACCAATCGATACACTTTTCGGGGATGGCGGCGCAGCAGGTGCTGGCGGTGCCACAGGCGCAGGTGGCGCGACCGGAGCAGGTGCCGGTTTAACTTTAGTTTCAGTGACCACTGTCGGCACGACCGGACTTGGGGTTGGTTTTGCTTCAACTGGTGGTGCTTTGACTACTTTTGGCGCTTCAGCCTTTTTCACCTGCTCGATTTTTTCTACTTTTTTCGGTGGTGGTGGCAGCGGTTTATCGACAATTTTGACTTCTTTAGGCTTAGGCGGCTCTTTTTGTGGCTCGGCCTTCGGCTTTGGCGGTAAAGGTTTTGGCGCTTCCTGAAGCTTTACAAAGCGCACTTTTAAGGGTTGCTTATCAATGGGTGTCAGCTCAGGCGCCTTCATCTGGCTGATCGCATATAACACACCCACATGCCCAATCAGTACAGCCGCCACGATAGAGATGACTTTCTTTTTCATCTGATTTGGCGGTGTAGGCATTTGGGGCGCAGCAACTTGACTCATTAAATCTATTACCTTGAAGAGATGATGTGGAACAACCTATCAAGCTCATCGGTTAGTACAATTAAAGTATGCTAATAATAAATGAGAAGTGTTTTCATTTGCAACCGCTAATCCTTCCTTTGACTGACTTTTTTTGCATCAAAACAAAAAAGGCACACTAAAAGTATGCCTTTTTTAAAACTCAATGCAAGTGTTATTGGAACACGACAGTCTTGTTACCATCGACAATAATACGGTCTTCCAAATGCCATTTTACTGCACGGGCCAATACATTACGTTCCACGTCCTGACCGAGTTCACGTAACTGCTCAACGGTAAAGTCATGGTTCACACGCTCCACATCCTGCTCGATGATCGGACCTTGATCCAGATCCGCAGTGACATAGTGCGCAGTTGCACCGATCAGCTTCACGCCTTTTTCATAGGCCTGTTTGTACGGATTGGCACCTACGAAAGCTGGCAGGAAAGAATGGTGAATGTTGATCACTTTCATTTCCCACTTGCTGACAAATTCTTCATCCAGAATCTGCATATAACGCGCCAGCACTAACAGGTCATTGCCTTGCATCAACTGGTCGATTTCTGCATAAGCTTCAGGTTTGTTATCTTTGGTCACCGGCACGACTTCGAATGGAATACCAAAGTTTTCAACTGCTTCGCGTAAAGTCTCGTGATTCGATACTACTTTGGTAATTTCACAAGGCAAACCACCACGCGCATGACGCCATAACAGCTCAAGCAAGGCATGATCGACTTTAGACACCAGAATACCGACTTTTTTCACGTCACTGACCAGAGCCAGACGCCATTGCATGCCATAGCGTTCTGCCACATTCGCTGCAAAAGTCTGGGTAATACTTTCTTTGCGACTTTGCAGATTATCGAGTTCAAATTCAACGCGCATGAAGTAACGTCCGCCCTGCGCTGCTGTCGCATATTGGTCAAGCGCAGTAATGTTGGCACCTTGATGATACAAGAAGCTCGAAACAGCCTGCACGATGCCCGGCTTGTCTTCACAAGTAATCAATAAACGTGCGGTGTTAGCAGTCGTCATATTCATGTTGATTTAAGTCACTAATCAGTTAAATTAAAAAATAAGCCGAGTATTCTAGCGCGTTTCTTGGATATTCTGAATAGTTTGTTCAGATTCAGAATCTTTAGACGACGACAGGCTGGCAAAAAGTTCCGAAGAGCCCAAACTACTCAATAAACCTTCATAGGTTTGACGACTTTCACCACGTAAATACGCCCCTTCCAAGAATACCATTTGACGGAGTGCCTGCCAGACCCATTTTTCTTCCAGGGTATTGGAATCGGTCAGATGACCTGACATATACAGGAAGTTGGTCCAGTTGGTCAGTACAATCCACAGGTTAATGATCAGTGCTTCAATTTCTGAATCGGTCATGTCCATCAGGCCTGCATTGACAAAGCCCTTATAGATTTTCTGACCCTGCTGCATGACCTGCCCGGCAAAGCGTGGATACATCTTGCGAAAATCTTCGTTATTTTCTACCAGATGATAGACATCACGATGCAGGAAACGATAAGCCCATAACTGGCTGCTCAGCACCTGAAAATAATGCACCTTGTCATTGGCATCCAGCGCGCGGTCATCCGGCAGCGCCAGCATTTCTAGCGTCTGGTGCTGGTACTGTTCCATCAATTCTTTAATAATTTCATTTTTATTGCGGAAATGATAATACAGGTTACCCGGGCTCATACCGAGTTCTGCCGCAATATGATTGGTGGTTACCGATCGTTCGCCACGCTCGTTAAACAGCTGCAAACTGAGCTGCAAGATACGCTCTTTAGTTTTTAAGGTTTTGGTTTGGGACATCCTAAAATAACCATTCAGTTCATGCATTAGCAGGCTAACACACAAAGTCACTTGACTAATTAGAGTATTTGCTCTAAAAATTAATTAATCGATTTTTGAATAATGGTAGTGCGGCATGAACAGTCACACAAAAACAACATCAATGACACCACATTTTTTTGATAGCCAATATCTGAATGAAGTCTTGGCGCAACAAAAACACGCTTACTTACACTACCCTCTGCCGACTGCAAAGGAACGTATCGATCGTTTAGCTCGACTTAAGCGTATCTTAGTTAAGTATCAAGATCAATTTGCTGATGCAATTAATCAGGACTATGGTAACCGCTCAATCGGGGAAACCAAGATTGGTGAACTGCTCACCTGTCTGGAACATATCAAATATTACAGCAAAAATTTGACCCGGTGGATGAAACCTTCCAAGCGTCATGTGGGCATTATTCATCAGCCGGCTAAAGCCTGGGTACAATATCAGCCTTTGGGTGTGGTCGGGATTATCGCACCGTGGAATTATCCGCTGTTGTTGTCGATTGGCCCCCTGATTTGCGCACTGGCGGCCGGCAACCATGCCATGATCAAAATTTCCAGTGCATCCGCTGCCTTTGGTGAAGTTTTAGAAAAAGCTTTGGCTGAAGCCTTCCCTAAAGAATTGGTCGCTGTGGTGAATGGTGGCGGTGTGATTTCAGATGCTTTCTGTCGTTTGCCTTTCGATAAACTGATTTTCACCGGCTCAACTGCAGTCGGTAAAACCGTCATGGCAGCCGCTGCCGAAAATCTGGTGCCGGTGATTCTGGAACTGGGCGGTAAATCGCCAGTACTGGTGCATCCATCGATTGATCTGCGCGATGTCGCGCAGCGGATTGCGGTGGGCAAACTCTGGAATGCCGGTCAGACCTGTGTAGCGCCAGACTATATGTTCCTGCCTCTCGGAAAAACTGCCGAGTTCATTGATCACTTTAAAGCCTGTGTCGAAAGCATGTATCCGGATATCACCCATAATCAGGATTACACCTCGATTATTAATGTCAAACAATATAACCGTCTGCAAGGCTATCTGGATGATGCGCGTGAACAGGGTGCGCAAGTCATTGAAATTAATCCGCGTAGTGAAAACTCGGCTGATCTGCGCAAGATTGCACCGACCATCGTGACCAATGTCACCCCGATGATGCAGATCATGCAGCATGAAATCTTTGGCCCACTGTTACCGATCATGGAATATGATCAAATTGACGATGTCATCGACTTTATTAATAGCCGTCCACGTCCACTTGCTTTATACTACTTCGACTTTGATCAGGCGCGTGCCGATTATGTCGCACAGCGTACCCATTCAGGGCATTTCGGGCAAAATACGGTGCTGACCCATGTTGCGCAGGACGATCTACCATTTGGGGGTGTCGGTGCATCAGGTATGGGTAAATACCATGGCCCAGAAGGCTTCTTCAGTTTGTCGCATGAACGCTCAGTAATGTCGAATCCAAAGCTGTACAGCTTGAAATACATTCTGCCACCGTTCAATAAACCGATTCACAAGCTGATTTCGAAGACACTTCTCCGCTAAATGATCAAGGCATGAGCTATCGATATAGTTCGTGCCGCGTTTTGACGAAAATCGCTTGTCTTTTAAGCGCATTTTTGATATAAAACGCCCCTTGAATGATTTCAATCCGTTTATTTTTGACTGGCCATACAGATTTGCTGTTGGCTAAATCAATGGAGTTACACCATGTCTAAGGTTTGCCAAGTTACCGGCAAGCGTCCAGTCGTTGGTAACAACGTCTCACACGCCAACAACAAAACTAAGCGCCGGTTCGAGCCGAACCTGCACCACCACCGTTTCTGGTTAGAAAGCGAAAAACGTTTTGTACGTCTTCGTTTAACCACTAAAGGTATGCGTATTATCGACAAATTGGGCATTGAAAAGGTTGTTGCTGACCTACGTGCTCAAGGTCAAAAGATCTAAGGAGTCTGAACCATGCGTGATAAAATTCGCTTAGTTTCTTCAGCTGGTACAGGTTATTTCTATACCACGACTAAGAACAAACGTACTATGCCGGAAAAAATGGAAATCAAAAAATTTGATCCAAAAATCCGTCAACACGTAATCTTCAAAGAAGCTAAAATCAAATAATTTTAGTTTCTTTAAAAAAACGACCTTCGCGGGTCGTTTTTTTTTGCACTTTTTTTATCCGGCTTGATAAACTTTCTGCATGTTTTGGCACTTTTTGTGCTTATTTCCCAGCAAACCTAGCTAAAGGAGTATTTAGTGCCACATGACGTAGAGCTCATTATATTACTGGCTGTTGGTTTTGGCTTAGCTTTGGTCTTTGGCTATCTCGCTGCACGGCTACGTCTCCCCCCTTTGATCGGTTACTTAATTGCCGGTATTCTGATTAGTCCCCACACGCCCGGTGTGGTCGGTGATATTCATCTGGCCAATCAGCTGGCAGAACTTGGCGTCATGTTCCTGATGTTTGGCGTCGGGATGCATTTTTCCCTGAACGATCTGATGCAGGTACGCCGGATTGCCCTGCCTGGTGCGATTTTACAGATTGCAGTTGCCACCTTGCTCGGGGTCGGAGTTTCGATGCTGTGGGGCTGGAGCTTTGGTTCAGCGCTGGTCTTCGGCCTAAGCCTGTCCTGTGCCAGTACCGTGGTTCTACTCAAAGCCCTTGGTGATCGTGGCCTGCTCGATTCGATCAATGGCCGGATTGCTGTTGGCTGGTTGCTGGTCGAAGATCTGGTCATGGTATTGGCACTGGTACTGTTACCTGCCACTGCGGTGCTTTTAGGTGGGCAGGCGCTGGAAGGCGCAAGCGATGAGAATATCTGGCTCACCTTAGGTATTACCCTGCTCAAAGTCGCAGGCTTTATTGCCTTCATGCTGATTATCGGTAAACGCTTGATTCCGATGATCATACAGGTAGTGGCACGTCTCGGTTCACGTGAGCTGTTTACCTTAACAGTGGTGGCTGCTGCCGTCTCGATTGCCTTTGGTGCCTATAAGATCTTTGGCGTGTCGATGGCACTGGGTGCTTTCTTTGCCGGGATGGTGGTGAAAGAATCTGATTTCAGTCATCGTGCCGAAGAAGAAACCTTGCCACTGCGTGAAATTTTCTCGATTTTATTCTTTGTCTCCGTCGGCATGCTGTTTGATCCGCGCATCCTGCTGGAACAGCCTTTACATGTACTGGCCGTGGTCGGGATTATCATGATTGGTAAGACTATTGCCGCGATGGCATTGGTGCTGTTCTTCCGTTATCCGATCAATACCGCTTTGACCGTCGGTGCTTCTCTGGCACAGATTGGTGAGTTCTCCTTTATTTTGGCTGCACTCGGTGTTTCGCTCAATCTGCTTTCGCTGGAAGGTCAAAACCTGATTCTGGCAGGTGCCTTAATTTCGATTACGCTTAACTCCTTTATCTTTTCCGCGATTGAGCCGGTACAGAAATGGATTCGGGAACGCTCGACTCTGGCCCGCTTACTGGAACGCAGTGGTGACCCTCTGGCAATGTTACCGGATGAAGTCTCACAGGATTACCTGCGCGATCAGGTGGTCATTATTGGCCATGGTGAGGTGGGACGTCGCATTACCCGCTCATTGATGGAAGAAAACATTAAGGTGGTGATTGCCGAAGAAAACCGTGACATCGTCGAAAATCTGCGTGAAAAAGGTATTGCTGCGGTGTCTGGTGTTGCTACTGAAGCCGGGGTCCTGATTCAGGCACATATTCAGCATGCGCGCTTACTGGTCATTTCCCCTATGGATATCATCGATATTCATAAAATTGTCGACATTGCCAAGACCTTGAATCCACAAATTCAGGTACTGGTCTGTGCGGAAAGCAAGGAAGAAGCTGAAGCCATTCGTCGGGATAATGTCGGTGCTGTTTATTACGCCAAAGAAGAAATGGCCAAAAATATGAGCAATCATATTTTGAACCAGATTGAGATCGCGCATCAGCATACGCCTTCTCATTAAAGTTTTTCTTTGAATAAACGCTGAATAAAAAAAGTTGCCGGATCTGGCAACTTTTTTTATAGACATCAATATATCTCTAAGTAAAAGACTTTATTAATACACTGGCTTCAGTCTGCTCATGACCCAAATTTTAAAATACTGATTTTTCATCTTCATTTTAAATGAACGTTTTTGTGATACTTAAAATCTGCCTAATTTAATAACCTATAAAACTCAAAAAGCACACCGATAGTGTGCTTTCTAAATAAATTTCAACGATTAACTCATATACTTTGGTTCTTCATCCACAACTTCAGCCTGCCATTCATTGACCTGCTGTTCCAGCAAGCCATAGAGTGCTGCCTGAATCATCTGTTGCGCAATCACGGGCGTCTGCTCTCCAAGTAGAGCTTTCACCTCATCATTAAATTGAATCATGACCAAAGGCTGTTTATGTGAGCCTGCATTGCGTAGAGCCAACGCGCCACCTTCAAGTTGAACGAGTTCTAAAATCGCGTCTTGATTACCAAATAAATCTTTCAACTGTTCTATAGACATATATCCTCCATGTTCAACATGGTGGCAAAGCACCGGGTGCACTTTGCATCATTAGAGTAATTGATATAGGGTTAAAAATTGCATTTTCAAGTACAGCCGATCCGATTAAAATTCAATCATCTCATTACGAAAACCATCAATTAATTGGGTCAGGTCACGATGCCACTCTCTCAATATAGCAGTATCAGGTAACCATGCTTGTGGAGACTGTGTGACTTTAATGATGAGATTTGAGGAGGTTTCGTCTTCAGGTTCTGGGGTACTTGGTTCGGGCGTATACTGGCACAGACGGTAAGCGTGCTTCAGTTCAGCAATGAAACCGCTCTTGGACAAATGTTGCAGCACCGCGACTTCTGGCGAAATTTGGCCTTTGGCCGCCATGAGTTCTTCGATCGATTTTAGCGTCGGATGAGGATCATTCAGGCGATAGTAACGCACCAGTTCCTGTAAAAATGCTAACAAAGCACCATGCAAATGAAACACAGTTGCTTCACGTTGTGCCTGAGCCTGTTGTACATGTTCAGTTTGCTCTGCTTGCTGGCAGGAAAGGCGGGCAAAATACAGTTTTTGATTGGTACGGTCCGCATGATAGCGAGCAACACGGGTCATCGAGATTTCCTAAGGTTTAAAACAAATTTTGGCTTTTATAAAGTAAAAGGTTCGCCTACATTTCGCAATCAAAAGATGTTCGGACTGAATCCATCCAGCACTGAAATTCAGAGCATTGAGCTCACTAGTTAAGTACAGCGATAATAAATTTCAGCCATAAAAAAGGAGCCTATCAAGTGCTCCTTTTTTGAGTTTAAGCCTGAGGCTTATCTTCTGCGGCTTTCACGCGGATCCCATGTCCGTGCAGGCGCAAAGTATTCAGGCCTTTAATGGCTTTGACTGCTTCACGGCCATGTGGCATTTCTACAAAAGCAAAACCTTTTGATTTGCCTGTTGCTGCATCAAGCACCAAAGTACAGGTCTCCACTGTGCCATATTCCTGGAACAGTTTCAGCAATTCGGCTTCTGTGACCGTACGTTCTAAATTACGAACTAAAATTTTCATCTTACAACCTTAAGAAGATAGGCAAAAAATATCAAAAAGCACGCGCCTACTCTACTTTTTGCATGAAACAACTTTGCTATAGTTTAATCGAGATCAATCCCAAAATCTAAATTAATCGACTTGCGTTCAATCAAGGCACTTTTTACCGTTTGCTGCCGGGTCTTGTAATGGGTTTCTGTGGTGCATAAATACCGGGTGAGATCATTCAGGAAATAGCTTTCGACTTTACGCCCCTGCTCATCGACCATTTCCCGCGCCCAATGATTCAGGTTCTGTTTGGTCAGAATTAATTCATTTTTTGCCCGGGTCAACGCCACATACAGTACACGACGTTCTTCTTCGACATCATCAAAATCACCTTGAGCACGTGCATGCGGATAATTGCCCGGCGTGACATTGGTCACATAACAGACATTTTGTTCGGTGCCTTTGGCCGAGTGAATGGTAATCAAGGTCACCACATCATGGTCCGACTGGCGTTCAATTTCCGAGATTGACACCGGATCCAGTACATATTCCTCTAAAAACTCACTCAGCTGCGAATGCTTGGAGGCCAGCTGTTTGACCAGTTCAAAATCACTCTGGCGACGTGGCCAATCCTTTTTATAGTTTTCCGCCAACTGCGATTCAATCGCCTGAATCGCAAGACCGACACAGGCTTGCACTTCGCCTTTGAGCACACTCATCTGCTGCATGATCAGAATGGTTTCTAATGGTATCTTGCCAAATTTTTCCAAATTATCTGCAATAGCTTCCATTTCCGGTTCAGCCAATAACTGCTGCGATAGCTTACTGGCACCCACATCACCAACACCATTCCATAGGGTCAAGAAACGCATCCAGGCAATATCATCCAATGGATTAGCCACCACGCGCAGCATGCTGAGCAAATCTTTCACATGCGCCGTTTCCAGCAGCTTCATGCCACCAATAAAGCGATACGGTACATTGGCTGCAATACAGGCCGCTTCAATGTGCCGCGCGGCAAAGCTGGAACGAACCAGCACCATATGCTCGCCCCATTTGCTGCCTTGCAGATAATGGCGTTCTTTAATATCAATCGCAATCCATTTGGCTTCATCAAACTCATTCGGGAAGATATGCATACGCGGCTTTACACCTTCTCCGCGATAAGCTTCTAGACGTTTGTCATATTTGATTTCAGACTGATCCAGCAGCCAGTTAGACAGATCGAGAATTTCCTGGGTCGAGCGGTAGTTCTTTTCTAATTTGAAAATCTGCGCATCTGGCACACGTTCTTTGAAATGGTGAATATTTTCAAAGTCTGCACCACGAAAGCCATAAATCGACTGGGCATCATCACCGACACAAAACAGGCTGATCCGGTCTTTAAGTGGTTCGAGCAAAGCCCATTGTAATGGATTGGTATCCTGCATTTCATCGACCAGCATATGTCGACAGATTGAAGCGACATAGTCGACCAGACCTTCGGACTGTGCCAGCGCCGTAGCCACTACCGCCAGAATGTCATCATAATCCAGAAAGCTGCGTGCCTGCTTACGTGCTTCGTACTCTTTCATAATCTCGGCAATCTGGTCCTTTAAGGCCAGATATTCCGGCATCTGTTTTTCTAATGCCAGACTGAGTTTTTGCCGGGTATTCCTTGCAAAAGAATATAGATCACATAGTTCCTGAGGCTTAGGCAGATGGTTGGGATTTTTCTTGTCATCACGACCGCGAATCAGGCGGAACATCATCAGCTGATCATCACGATCAATAATCGAAAACTGTTCCAGACCAAAGGCTTTGGGAATACGGCGCAGCAGATACATACAGAAAGTATGAAAAGTCGAGGCTCGCAGTCCCTTGGCTTGTTCACCAAGTGCCAGTTCGACACGCGCCACAATTTCACTGGCAGCCCGGCGGGTAAAGGTTAGAATTTGAATCTGGTTGGCAGGCACGCCTTGTTCAATTAAGTAAGCTGCGCGTGCCACGATGGTCTTGGTTTTGCCACAACCTGCCCCCGCCAGCACCAAACTGTGTTTTGCTTCTGTGGTGGCTGCTTGTCTTTGCTGAGGGTTTAATTCATCAATCAGGGTGGCTAAACTCATTTTCACTCATCATTGCGTGGATGTATATAGTTTAACAGATCGCTTTCAGAATTATGGCTTTTCAATTGCCCTGAAACTATCTCCAATTTTATTTTTTGATTTGATATTAGCTGACGACAGGGCGTACTGGATTGCAGCAGAGAGAAATACTTTCACTCTGTCAAAAGATTTTTGACTATCTCAGTGACAGCTTTCTCCAAGTTCATTTCTGCATTTTTTAATGCTTCTTCCAGACTATAATCTGGCGGATTAATACCAATAATCTGGCTAAATCCTGACTCAAAAAGACCCTCAATCCCTTCACCGAATAGACCCGCAAAAGCAATCACCGGTTTATTGAAACGTTTGGCAACCTGTGCCACACCAAACGGTGTTTTGCCAAATTTGGTTTGAAAATCAATTTTACCTTCACCGGTAAATACATAATCTGCTTGCGCTATTTTTTCACCCAGTTGAACCTGTTCAATTATCAGTTCTACACCTGATCGAATGGAAGCAGCAGTGAATGCCATTAAACCAAAACCCAGTCCGCCGGCAGCGCCCGCACCTGCCACATGACGATGATCATGGCCAATCTGCCGAGCAACCACATCGGCAAAATGACCGAGGTTTTGATCTAACTGCTTGACCATTTCAGGGTTTGCACCTTTCTGTGGCCCAAATATATTTGAGGCACCATTTGGCCCACACAGCGGATTGTTGACATCTGATGCAATGATTATTTCAGTATCTGCTAAACGTGAATCAAGTTCGGATAAATCCATTGATTTGACCAGATCTAAGTTTCCACCACAGACCTGAATTGACTCACCCGCATGATTTAGAAACCGTACACCCAGTGCTTGCAGCATGCCCGCACCCGCATCATTGGTGACACTGCCACCTAGCCCAATGATGATTTTTTTCACACTCAAATCCAATGCCTGTTTGATCATTTCTCCTGTGCCATAAGTTGAAGTGAGCATCGGATTACGCTTTTCTGCTGCAAGCAAATGTATGCCATTGGCTTTGGCCATTTCAATCACGGCAGTCTGGCCTGCATCAACCATCCCCCAATAGGTCTGGATACGTTGCTCAGATAATGGCCCGGTCACGTCACATGCAATACTTTGCCCCTTTAAACTTGAAATCAGTGCATCGACCGTGCCTTCACCACCATCAGCCATTGGCACATGAATAATGTGGGCATCCGGAATGACGTTCTGAATACCGCGTTGCATGGCCTGAGAAGCCTGTGCAGCAGACATGCTTTCTTTAAACGAGTCGGGAGCAAGCACAAAGGTGAGCGGCATGGTGTGATCTTTTATCCACAAATGAAGTCTAAATTGTGGATAAATCCAGCACTATCCACAAGTCTTTATTTCCAGCCCAGTTCAATTGCAGTTATCTCATTAATCAAAGTTTGATTTAAAGATTCTGGCATTTTACTGGTAGTTTGAGACAGGGGAATATGCCCTGCCATCAGCTCCGCCTTGGATTGCGGAAATAAGGGTTGCTGATCTGGAAATGCATAACCCAGCGGATAAATCGGTTGCCCTGTCGCTAAATCGTATTTATCCGAAGCACCAAAGGCATGCAGCAATTCATGAACCAAGACAATTTTATTCTGTTCAGTCTGTTGCTTGGATGCAAATAGATTCACCGAACCAATCCGGCCTTTTTGCAAGGCGGTTGAATGCTTTAATTGCTTGGTCTGTACAGGATCGTAGTAATTTAAAAATAAAGTCACATTGGCTGAAGGATCTGAACTCTGTCGCTGTTTCCAGGCATAGAAACGGAATTTTAAACTCCATAAAACTGTATTGATGAGCGAAGCCTGCTCAGGGACTTTGGGCGGTAGAACTTTAAGCTCACGGCCTAAATTAAAATAAAAATAAGTCGGCTGTCCGCGATACTGCTGAGCTGCTTTTTCCAGATATTCCCTTGCTCCATTCAGGTCCTGAACTGACAGTTGCTGGATATATTTCTGTGTGGTTGGTAATCCATCAGCACTAATCGGATGCAGCAAAACAATAATCGGCTTTGACCAGTTCTGGTTTTGATCACGATAGGCATTGACTGCGACAATCAATAAGATGATTAATAAAATCAGAATCCGAATCTTTTTCCACATGGCCCCAAATCAACCTTGATTATTGTTTTTAAAATGAAGATACATCATAAATAAAAAATGCCGACTTTCGTCAGCATTTTTTTGAATCTTAGAGTTTAGGCTTCAACCCATTTTCCGTCCTGATAAACCAGAGACCATTTGGTTTGCTTGCCTTCTGCAGTTTCCGAACCAATATATTGTGACTGGTTCTTACGGCTAAATTTTACCAGAGTTGGATTCCCTTCCGGGTCCACATCAGGTGCCTGCAAGATAAACTGATACTTTGGATCAAGCTGGTCGGCAACAGAACGAATCTCGGCCACTTTCGGTGCACGGGTTTCACGCACTTTCGGGAACTTGCTTGCCGCCAGGAATAAACCGGCTGCACCGTCACGCAGTACAAAGAAATCGTCATGCTTGGCAGAACGTAAATGCTCCATCTTGATCGGATCCACACGTGGAGGTGCAGGCTGACCGCTCTTTAAGACTTTACGGGTATTGTCACAGCTGGTACAGGCAAAATACGGACCAAAACGACCCGTCTTCAGCTGCATTTCACCATCACACTTGTCGCATGGGATACTCGGGCCATCATAGCCTTTAATTTTGAACTCACCTTCTTCAAGTTCAAAACCACTACAGTCCGGGTTATTCCCACAGATATGCAGTTTACGGCCGCCATCAATCACATAGCTGTCCATGGCAGTTTCACAGATCGGACAACGCTTCTTCGACATCAGGTCAGCAGTTTCCGCAGCCTCATCATCAGACAATGCAGCCAGAGACTCAACTGGTGTCAGGTTCAAGGTTCCCTTACAACGCTCTTTCGGCGGCAAGTTATAGCCTGAACAACCCAAGAATACACCTGTGGTTCCGGTACGGATCTGCATCGGACGGTCACATTCTTTACAGTGTACCGCATCCACTTCTACAGGCTGATTGCGGCGCATACCGTTCTCACCCTGCGCCGTAGTCAAACGTTGCTTAAAATCGCCATAGAAGCTGTCTAATAACTCTTTCCAGTTACGCTCACCATCTGCTACTTTATCCAGCTGACCTTCAAGATCTGCGGTAAAGGCATAGTTCATCAGATTACTAAAATTTTCATCCAGACGATCGGTAACGATCTCACCCATCTTCTCGGCATAGAGACGCCGGTTATCCAGTTTCACATAACCACGATCCTGAATGGTCGAGATAATCGCAGCATAGGTCGATGGACGGCCAATGCCTTTTTTCTCGAGTTCTTTCACCAGTGAGGCTTCAGTAAAACGTGCCGGTGGCTTGGTGAAATGTTGAGATGGATCAAGTTTCTCAAGTTTAAGCACTTCACCGACTTTGACCGCAGGCAATAAAATATCGTCATCGGCTTTATTGGCACCACGCACGCGGGTAAAGCCATCAAAGACCAAGGTACGGCCTTTGGCTTTCAGTTCTACGCCATTGGCATCCACCAAAATGGTAGAAGACAGATATTCTGCCGGAGTCATCTGACAAGCAACAAACTGGCGCCAGATCAAGTCATACAGACGCTGTGCATCACGCTCAACACCCACCAGACTGTCGCCTTTTAAGCCAACCATAGATGGACGAATCGCCTCATGCGCTTCTTGCGCACCGGCTTTATTGCCATAACGGTTCGGCTTGGCAGGCAAATACTTCTCGCCAAACTCGGATTCGATATGACCACGCACCATATTCACCGCATCATCACTCAAGAAGGTCGAGTCGGTACGCATATAGGTAATGAAGCCGGCTTCATACAGACGCTGCGCCAGCATCATGGTTTTCTTCACAGAAAAACCGAGACGGGTACTGGCTGCCTGTTGTAGCGTTGACGTGATATACGGCGCACTTGGATTAACCTTGGTTGGCTTATCTTCACGTGCAGAAACCGTATAATCCGCATCTTTGATCAGGTTTAATAAGGCATCAGTTTCGGCTTTGTTGCGCAGCTTGAGCGTCTTGCCATTTTGCTTGACCGCTTCGAGACGAATATCATCTTTTTTCGATTTGGTATCGGCAAACACCTGCCAGTATTCTTCAGGAATGAAGGCACGAATTTCACGTTCACGCTCGACCACCAGCTTCACTGCAACCGACTGTACACGACCGGCCGACAGACCACGGGCAATCTTTTCCCAAAGCAATGGCGAAATCATAAAGCCCACGACACGATCCAGGAAACGGCGTGCCTGCTGTGCATTGACTTTATTGGTATCCAGACGTGACGGATGCTTAAAGGCATCCTGAATCGCGTTTTTGGTAATTTCGTTGAAGACCACACGCTGATAACGCGAATCATCACCACCGATGACTTCTTTTAAATGCCAGGCAATCGCCTCTCCTTCCCTGTCCATATCCGTTGCCAGATAGACTTCATCGACTTGCGATGCCAGTTTTTTCAGTTCGGCAACCACATGTTCTTTGCCAGGAAGGACTTCGTATTTGGCTTTCCAGTCATGTTCCGGATCGACACCCATGCGGTTAATCAACGCATTCTGTGATTTTTCAGCTTTTTCTGCATCCGTCAGTTTGGTACGTGTCGCCGGTTTTTTCTCTGTCGATTTTGCAGAACCGCCTGTCGGCAAGTCACGCACATGACCCACTGATGATTTTACGATGTAGTTCGGACCAAGGTACTTATTGATTGTTTTCGCTTTTGCAGGCGACTCCACAATCACTAGGGCACGCTTGCTTCCAGCGTCGGGAGACTTCGCTGTGCTGCTTTTTGATGTGGACCGAGGAGCGTTCGCCATAATTAACCGTTAATCCTGTTTATTTCTAAATTAAAGTTCAGCCAAAGCGTGTAACAGTGCTTTGATGTCGTCGAGTTGGGTCGCTCTTAAATCAGCTTCTTCATCCCAGTACATGCCGACACAGTTGGCCTGCATATCAATAGCATAAATGCCTTTTAATGCAATGGGAAAATCTTTAAATTTCTCATCACCCTGCACGATTTCGAGTTTATTATCGACAACACGGGCGCGCATCAAGGGCAAACGCGCATCTGGCATCAGCACACTGTAGTACGCGACCATACTGGCACGACTTTCAGTCGCCTTCGGGATTTTGGTCCAGTCCGGTGCCACCACCAGACGTGGATGCAAACCCATTTTACGGGCTTTGTCACGCATCAGGCCCAAGGCTTTTTCTCGGGGGCTCACGCGCAACCCGAAAATCGACCCTATGACGAAAATGATGATGACCACCGTCACCCAGATTCCAGTGTTTTCCATAGTTCAACCTTTATGTTCTATTATTAGAGTTGCATAAGCACAATATAAAACGCAAGTTTGCACGATAAAATTAATTCAGGAACATTTCATGACTATATAAAATTTCGTGACCATTCCAGTAAATATAACCTTTCTCGATCAGCTCTTTCAGCAGCAAGCGAATGTCCGATTTTGGAAATAACTGTTCCAGTAAATCACGCAGCTCATAAATGTCTTTGGGTTTATCGCCCTGCAATTCACGCAGTTTACGCGCCACTTCCAGTTGTACCGGATCGATCCGGCCAAAGTTCTTGAACAGGTCTTGCTGTGCCGACTGGATTGGTGACTTGAGTATTTCAGATTCAACTGGAGCTTCATCTGCCTTCAGTTGGGAAATGACCTGATCCAGTTTCGGATTTTCAACCGGGTTTTGCTCATCCAGATTGAGTTGCAGCCATTGTTTCAGGACTTTTTTGCGGAAGCTGATCTGCTCATCATAGCGCTTGACGATTTTCAGGTTAATCAACATGCCGACCACATGCTGAGCTTTTACCGGCATCACTTGCAGAATATTCGCCACTGAGTTTTTTAGGGTTTCCACCGTATTCGGTTTGCCACTCATTTTGCCTAACGCATCACAGTATTTTTTCACCAGTTGCAAGGCAGGTTTGTTCTTGATGGTATCCAGACTCGGAAGATGATTTTTAGGTTGATCTGTTGGAATGTTTGTCTCATCAGGCTGAATCTGAATCAGGTGACACGTAATATCAGAAGTTTGCAGCATCTGTTGCAACATTTCGCAACTGTCCATCGCCGAGATCAATTCAACCTCGGTTTCCGGCTCCAGTAGCGCCATAAGCTGACCGACAATGACCGCATATTCATATTCTTTTTGTGGCGATTCAGGCGTGTCCAGTACCACCACCTGACCACTGCTAACCCAGCCGGCAAGCTCGGTTAAGTCCTCTAAGGAGAATTCAAATTTTCCGGCACAGCTAAACAGATATAAAGTCGAATAATGCGCCACAATCTCACGCATTAACTTGGCTGTGGGGAAATTATTTTCGAGGTCGAGTAGAACAACTTTTGGGTGCATGGGACGCAATTCCGGAATGTACCTGAGAGCCCGTATTAGAGTAGGAAGTGAGTGAAAGGTCAAATAATTTTACGACTGAATGGGTGCAGGCCTGTTTCGGCAGAGGGCCAAACTGCATTTTATGAAATGCCTGAAAGAAATCTGTTTACGAGCGCGAATGTTTGTTTTCAGCAGAAAAACTCTTTTAAACTTGATGATCGCGCTGCGCTTTATTACTTTTATATGCGGATTTAATGCAATTTAAAAGCCCATTCAAAACAAAAATACTTCTCTTTTACCATCTTATCGATTGGCTCATTTTTATTTTTCAATAAAAAACCCTTAGATCAGCTAAGGGTCATTGTTGATTAAATCATTGGTTGCAAATTAATAATGTGGTGGGCGATCTGCAACCGGATCAAATTCTGCAATGCCTTCAGACAGATCTGAAGACTCAACACGTTGATATAACAGCGTCATTTGCTTTTTCAGATCAGCAATTTCCAGGGTCTGTTTGGCCACCTGATCATTCAACTGTTCAACTAAATCGTCTAAAAATGCAATTCGCACTTGCAAATCTTCAATGGGTGCGGAAAATGACGCCTGATCATTTAGATTTTGTTGTTTAGTCATTTAAAGTCCTCATTGGGGATTTCAGGAAACATTATGGCCTATATTACCCTTAGGGATGTCCAACTTGCGTTTGGTGGACCTGCCCTGCTCGACGGCGCGAATTTTAACTTGGAACGCGGCGAACGAGTGTGTTTGATTGGCCGTAATGGTGAGGGTAAGTCTACCTTACTTAAGCTAATTGAAGGAAGTTTACTGCCTGACAACGGCGAAGTTTCATTACAAAACGGCATTACTATTTCCATGCTGGCGCAAGATGTACCGATGGATTCAGGCAAAGTGGCTGATATCGTGGCAGATGGTGCCGGTGAAGCATCGGAAGTGTTGCGTGCTTATCATGCTGCTAGCGAAGCCTGTGTACTAGGTGACATGGACGCCTGTGATCGTATGGGCAACCTGCAACACAAAATGGATCAGCTGGATGGCTGGGCGCTGGAAACCAAAGTCAATTCGATTTTAAGCAAAATGGGCCTGGACCCGGATGCAGATCTTGCCGATTTGTCCGGTGGTCGTAAACGTCGTGTCCTGCTGGCACGTGCTTTACTTACCCAACCCGATGTGCTGTTACTGGACGAACCGACGAACCATTTAGA
This sequence comes from Acinetobacter lwoffii, assembly GCF_024129715.1. Lineage (GTDB taxonomy): Bacteria > Pseudomonadota > Gammaproteobacteria > Pseudomonadales > Moraxellaceae > Acinetobacter > Acinetobacter lwoffii_U. The sequence continues at coordinate 42,153 of NZ_JAMXXM010000011.1, read as the reverse complement.
CGTTGAAAGTATCGAATGGCTGGAAAAATTCCTGCTCGATCAAAACAATTTGACCCTGCTGTTCATTTCGCATGACCGTGCCTTTGTCGATAGCATTGCCACCCGTATTGTCGAGCTGGATCGTGGTCAACTGCGTAGTTATGAAGGTAACTATTCACGTTATCTAGACCTGAAAGCCCAGCAAATGGAAGCTGAAGAAAAGCAAAATGCGCTCTTCGATAAAAAGCTGGCTGAAGAAGAAGTATGGATCCGTCAAGGGATTAAAGCCCGTCGTACCCGCAACGAAGGCCGTGTCCGTGCCCTGAAAGCCTTGCGTGAAGAATCTAGAGCACGCCGTTCGCAACAAGGTAAAGTGACGATGGCAACTCAGGATGCCAACCGTTCCGGCAAACTGGTGTTTGAAATTGAGAACCTGAGTGTGAAATTCGGTGACAATCCACCGATCATCAACAACTTCTCTGCACTGGTACTCCGTGGCGACCGTATCGGTCTGGTCGGTGATAACGGGGTCGGTAAAACTACACTCATTAAAGCCATTCTGGGCGAGCTAGAACATGGCGGTACGGTGAAGACCGGTACGCAGCTTGAAGTGGCCTATTTTGACCAGCTCCGTAATGCGCTGGATCTGGAAAAATCTGTTAAAGATAACGTCTCAGAAGGTTCTGACCACGTGGATGTGAATGGTAACCGTCGTCATATCTATAGTTATTTACAAGATTTCCTGTTTTCGCCAGAACGTGCCCGTACACCAGTCAAAGCTTTGTCAGGTGGTGAGCGCAACCGTATCCTGCTAGCGAAACTGTTGCTGAAACCATCGAACCTGATTGTGATGGATGAGCCAACCAACGACCTGGATATGGTGACTTTAGAGTTACTGGAAGAGATGCTGGGTGGCTACAAAGGCACCCTGCTGTTGATCTCGCATGACCGTGCCTTTATGGACAACGTGGTAACATCCACTTGGGTCTTTGATGGTAAGGGCAATATTGACGAATATGTTGGCGGTTATCAGGATTATCTTGAACAACGTCCGGATCAAACCGTGGTTGACCAAAAAAGTGCCGTGAAAAAAGCCATGGCCAAAGCAGAAGCCGAGACTGCGCCGGCCGCTGCCAAAAAAGTTAAACTCAGTTATAAAGACCAACGTGCACTCGAGCAACTTCCAGCTGAGATGGAAGCGCTAGAAAAAGAGCAGGTCGAGATCAATGCACAACTGGCTGATGGCTCTTTATTTGTGACTGATTCCGATAAAGCACTGAAACTGTCTAAACGCTTATCCGAAATTGATGAGCTGTTACTGGAAAAATTAGAGCGTTGGGAAGAACTGGACAACCTAAGTAACGGCTAAATATTCCCCGAGCTTTTACTAAAGCATCTGTATTCGTACAGATGCTTTTTTATTTCAATAATCTTCTCTGTTAGACTGCATTTAATCTTTTGGCCCTAAATTGTTTTATGAGTACTCAGCCTGCATATCAACCCGGTGAATTTCAATGGTCATTCCTGTTACCTCAATATTGGGGCAAATGGCTAGGCATTATTTTCCTGATGATTCTGGCGATCTTACCTTGGGCCATTCAGCATCGTCTGGCGTCCCTGCTGGGCCACCTTTCTTTTAAATACTTGAAATCACGCCGTGAAACCACGCTGCGTAATCTGGAAGTCTGCTTTCCCGAATGGTCTGAAAAGCAGGTACAGGACAATGCCCGTCAGGTATTTATCGATCAAATGCTGGGGGTGTTTGAGACGCTGAATGCCTGGTACAGTCCGAAATGGTTTCAGGGCCGCGTCAGTATTGAAGGCTTGGAACATATTCAGAAGGCACAAGCCGCAGGCCAAGGCATGCTGTTATTAGGCACGCATTCAACTTTGCTCGATGCGGGTGGTTATCTTTGCGCACAATATTTTGAACCGGATGTGGTCTATCGTCCGCAGAATAATCCACTTTTGGACATGCTGATTTACCGTTGTCGCGCCACAATTTATGCCAATCAGATTGACCATGATGATATGCGCGGTCTGGTACGTAACCTGAAAAATGGCCATGCGATCTGGTACAGTCCGGATCAGGATTATGGTTTAAAACAAGGCGTGATGGCACCTTTTTTTGGCGTGCCTGCGGCGACTGTAACCGCACATCGTCGTTTACTAAAAATGACCAAAGCGGCTGCAATTCCTTTATATTTCTACCGTCATGGCGATATTAATAATCCGCGCTACCATGTGCTGATTGAACCAGCACTGGAAAATTTTCCTGGTGAAAATGAAGTCGAAGATGCCACCCGCGTGAATCTGGTAATCGAGCAGCAGTTACGCATTGCACCGACCCAATATATGTGGTTCCACCGCCGTTTTAAGACTCGCCCTGAAGGTTATAAATCAATTTACTAAATCAATTTGATCACGGAATTTGAAGGGCTATAGCTTAAAATCATGTTTAAGTAATTGAAATAATTTAACCCGAGCTCTACATCCTGTAAAACTCGGGTTAATGAGGTTGTGCTTTCACATATTATAATTCGTTCTGCTTTTTTGTGATGTCCCTTTCAGCATCATATCCATGATGTTTTCATTCAGCTTCGTCTTCCTTATGAGAATATCCTTTCTCGACTCCCTGTGCTGATAAACCTAGAATACCCAGATTCCCAACCCCTGCCCATTCGCAAGAAGCGGAAACTGTTGTAAGCAATATCGTACACTTTTCTTCTAAAAAGCTAAGAGATTTTGCCCCCTTCTTTATATGCTATGGCAACTTCATCAGTGACTATTTTTTCCTCTTTCTCTGCTTTCTGAATGCCTTCTTCAATAGCTTTTTGTGCTTCCTGCTCATCTTCATCAGTTTGTTCCAATTCTTCCTGAATATGCTCAAATACCCGACCGGTTTGCAAAACCAGAAAGACCGGAAAATGGTCAGAACCTACATGCGGTAAACGCTCCATGTGTACCAAGGCAAAATCGGTACTGTGAAAGACGTGATCCAGCGACCAGCGAAAAAAAGGATAATCTGCGTGAAAAGTATTCACATAATGACGCCCTACCCGCGGATCCAGCAGTCCACTAATGCGTTGAAACAGGCGTGTGGTACGTGACCAGGCCACGTCATTCAGATCGCCCATCACGATACAGCTTTCATCCAGATCTTTAATCTGATCACCGACAATCAGCAGTTCAGCATCACGCAAGGTAGAATCCTTGGCCTCGGTCGGGCTAGGTGGTTTAGGATGCAGACAGTAAAGCTGTACCGGTTGTCCTGAGCGTAAGATCACCGTGGTATGAATGGAGGGAATTTCATCACTCAGAATAAATTTAACCTCGGTTTCTCTCAGTTCGAGCTTGCTATATAGATGCATGCCATACAGATTATCCAAAGGCACAGGCACGCGATAAGGATAATCGGCTTCAATCACCGAGAGTGCATTTTGCCAGTTTTGATCGGTTTCCAGAGTCAAAACCAGATCTGGCTGATGAATCTGGATCTGCTCGATCAGTAAATGATATTTGGTATTGGTAGTAAGTACATTGGAAACGACCAGGGAAATTTGACGTTGCGGATCCAGCTGATCCTGCTTGACCTGCTTGACCTGTTTTTTCCAGATAAAGGTATAGGGCAATACCATTTTCAACTGATAGGCCAAAGCTGCCATCAGCCCGACAAAAAGCAGCTGATTCAACCAGGTCCAGGGATGCTCCAGAACCAAGAACAGCACAAAGGCGATAAAGCCTAATACCAGAATTTGTAAGCGTGGAAAATCCGCACCCCGAATCCACCATTCATCGCGTGGTATCAGTGACCAAAAACTTAACCAAATGACAATGATTGCCAGAATTTGGATAACCCATATCATAAACTGCGCTCTTAATTAAGTTATTATTTTTTCTAAAAGAAAAATGACGTTATCAATTTTGTATGTATCATAAAGCAGATATTTCTCTCAAGAATATTGATGTTTTGATTGTGTAGCTCTTGCAGTTGAGTCCCTTTTTGGTACACTCGAATCCCTTTTGATTTTTTAACGCACCGAGGCAAAGTGACATGAAAGTAGGTCTGGTCGGTTGGCGCGGGATGGTTGGTTCCGTCCTTATGCAACGTATGGTTGAAGAGAATGATTTTGCTCATTTTGAGCCATTCTATTTCTCTACCAGTAATGCAGGCGGTGAAGCGCCGGCATTTGGCGGTAAGACCGCCCCAGCACTTATGGATGCATCAGACATTAACAGTCTGAAGCAAATGGATGTCATTATTACCTGTCAAGGTGGCGACTATACTTCTGAAGTTTTCCCGAAACTAAAAGCTGAAGGCTGGAACGGTTACTGGATTGATGCAGCATCGACTTTACGTATGGATGATGAAGCCATCATCGTACTTGATCCGGTGAACATGCACGTGATCAAAGATGGTCTAGTCAAAGGCACCAAGACTTTTGTCGGTGGTAACTGTACGGTTTCCTTGATGCTGATGGGCTTGGGCGGTCTGTTCCAGAACAATCTGGTGGAATGGGCAACGTCAATGACGTATCAGGCCGCTTCTGGTGCGGGCGCGCAAAACATGCGTGAACTGATCAATGGTATGGGTTATTTATATAACAATACCAAAGAGTTGCTAGATGATCCGCGTTCTCCAATTCTAAATATCGACTCTAGAATTGCTGAATTACAACGTGGTGAAGGCTTCCCGTCTGCAAACTTTGGCGTGCCTTTGGCTGGTTCACTCATTCCTTATATCGACAAGCAACTGGAAAGCGGCCAGTCGAAAGAAGAATGGAAAGGTCAGGTTGAAACCAACAAGATTCTGGGCAATCAGCAGATCGTACCGATTGATGGTCACTGTGTGCGTATTGGTGCCATGCGTTGTCACTCTCAGGCATTAACCCTGAAATTGAAAAAAGATGTACCTTTGGATGAAATCGAAGACATCATTGCACGTGCCAATGACTGGTCTAAAGTGGTTCCAAATACTCGTGAAGCGTCTATGACTGATCTGACGCCTGTTGCTGTAACAGGTACTTTAACCGTTCCAGTCGGCCGTCTACGCAAGCTGAACATGGGTAAAGAATATCTGGGTGCGTTCACTGTAGGTGACCAGTTGCTTTGGGGCGCTGCCGAGCCGTTACGCCGTATGCTGCGTATTCTGATTGATTATAAAAATGCCTAATATCCTTTGGATATAAAGCCCAAAGCCGATCTTTATTGATCGGCTTTTTTATGTAACTATTGCGTAAGTATTTTACAAAAAACAAACATCCCGTTAATCTATAATTTTCGCTATGCGATAATGACTGAGCTCACGATTAAGATGACTGTATATAACAAATTAAAGCTTGCCATTTTAGCCATTGTCGCTTCACAAAATATTTATGCGATTAATGTAGATCCGGTTCAGATTCAGTCTGCCCCTGGGGAATTACTCTACGCAGAAATGACTTTTCGGCAGTCTGATATCAATTTGCCGATTGAAGTCAGTCTGGCTTCACCTGAAGATTTACTCTCGATAGGTGCATCGCATCAGCCACCTGGTCATCTGAACTTTTTTACTCGGCGCAGCAATAATGGCACCGGGGTTATTACTATTACTTCTTCTCGCCCCATGACAGAGCGCGAGCTGAATATTATTGTCAAAATCAAGGAAGGCAATGCTGCACGTCTGCAACATATCCGTACGCCCTTACAAGCTAAAACTGATTTATTAAAAGCTAGTCTCAAACAGAATGAACGCCCGCTTGCACCAGTTGTCGTCGTCAGTGAAAAAGATATTGCACTCAACTTACCCGTAAGTAGGCATTACAGTACAGCAGCTTCCGCTGCCTCAAATAAGCCACCGGTTTTAGAAAAGCCATTGGCATTGCAACGCACAGCACCACCTGTATTATCGAATATTTCCATTCCTAAAACTGCATTTGCACCAGCTGTAATGACATCAACTCCAGCGATTCAGGCGCAAGCGATTGCGCCTGTACTGAAAAGCGAGGCTGTAACTGCACCCGATATTCAAGCCCCAGTTAAAACTGCAGCGGCGCTTTCAGATTCAGTAAAGACCTCACAAGCAACTCTTGCATCGCCGGCTCCTGCAGCAGCCTCGACTACAAACAAACCAACCAGTACGATACCAGCAAATCAAAGTGCATCAGCACCAAATAAAGCAAATATGCAGAAAGCTGTAGAGTCCCATTCTGATCATCAAACTGCTTCCAGTGATCCATTGGTGAAAAAATTTGCTGAGGAACAAGCCAGAAAATCAACTGGATCAGCTAATCCGGTGAAAACTCCGGCTCCAGTGACTGCAAAAGCCTCACCAGTCAAAGCAACTCCGAATCAGACTCCACCTACTTATGTAGTTCAATCCAATGAGTCACTGTGGGGAATTGCCTCACGAATTGCTCAACAGCAGCAGCGCCCGGTCAATGAAGTCATGCAACAAATTAAAAAAGACAATGAGCATGCTTTTATTGGAGGAAATGCCAATCGTCTACGTAAAGGTGCTGCATTGAACTTAAATACGACTCATCCTACACCTGCGCCTATTAAAGTCACTGCGGCAAAGCAAACCGAGCTACCGTCTAAGCCTACTGGCCAGACCAAATACCGCCTGAATCAGGCAGAAATGAGCTTGGTGGCTGAGAACCAGCGCGATTCCGGGCAAGTTTCTGCAAACCAGAACACAGAACGCAATCAAACATCAAAGGAATTGTCATTAAAAGTTATGACAGCTCGAGAAAAAACCGTTAAATTACAGAGAAACGTAACTGAATTAGAATTGGCACTCAATCAGAAGGATCACAAAATTCAGTTATTAAATGCGCGTCTGGCCCAGCTACAACAACAGCTCAAAGCCCAACAAGCAGATAAGAAGCCAATTAATTAAAAAGTTACACATGACGATTTATTGGGATAGGCGAACTTAAACTACTCTATCCCCAAGGGGTAAAACATGCTGATTTATGTGATTCCATTAGTGATATTGATCATCGTATTAATTGTCTTTAAAAAACGACAAGATGCTCAAGAATCAGATAAAGCAAAAACTAAAACGGTAAAAGCAAAAAAACCTGGTTCTGCGTCAAAAGCTGCCCCACAAAGAACCAAGGTGGTGGAGCCAGTCGGGGTCACAAAAAAATCAGCAACGCCATTATCAGCAGACACACGTAAGAAAATTGAAGGCCTGATTCAGGAACGTAATTTTTTTGCGGCCGAAGCACAGATTAACCAGGCACTGAATCGGGATAATTCCCAGCATGAGCTTTATCTGTTGTTATTGGATATTCATATCTTACAAAAAGATGAGTTTGCGATTTCACAGCTGCTTAACCATATCCGTTCTTTGCATTTAGATGAGATTCTGGCACAAGCTGAAGCAAAACAGCGTGAATTTGAAAAATTTTCATCTGCTGTACAAGATACCATTGATTTTCCAAGTGCCCAGCCTAAAACTTCTTCTGCGCAGGAAGCTACGTCAACTTCGGATGCCTTTGCCGATCTGGTTGCACCGGCGCCTTCAAATGAACTAGTATTTGAACAATTGCAGCAGGACTTTCAATCAAGCAAGTCGGCCCCTGTTGCAGAACCTGTAGCAGATATTCAGCCACTTGAATTTAATTTTGAACCAAAGACTACCCCAGTAGAAACACCAAAAGCTGAAGAGGCTCGTGTACCTGCTGCTCCTTCTGTAGATTTTGAATTTCAGAGTACCTCTACAGATATTCAAACTACAGCAGTAACAGAAACGGCACCTGTCTTAGACTTTAAACTGGATTTGGAACAGCCTGCTCCAGTAGAAACAGCACCAATGGTGACTGAGGAACTCAAGCCTCTAGATTTTTCATTCTCACTTGACACACCTGTACCAGCAGCTGAAAAAACTGCGGTGCCAGCGACTGAGTTTGATCTGTCCAGTTTGACAGCTGCAGCACCTATGGCAGAACTAACGCCACAAACCAATCTAGCAGACATAGATTTTAAATTAGATTATTTGGAAACCACGCCAGAAGCACCTGCTGCAACAGTGATGAGTTTCGATCTTCCTACTACGCCAGCTCAGGCAGCCGTAGACCAGCATGATCCACTCGTACAATCTTTCCCGGAATTACTGGATGTTAATGAAGCAAGTCTCAATCTTGATCTTGCCCAGCAATATATTCAACTCGGTGCCTATGCCGCTGCGCGTGAAGTCATTGCCGAGCGAGAAGCTGAATATACTCCTGAGCAACAACAACGAGCCGAGCAATTACTGAATCAAATCGCATCTTGATGCATTTCGATTTACACTAAAGCAGTCAATAATTGGCTGCTTTTTTATGATAAAAAATATTGCATTAATTTATATGGGCGGCACATTCGGCTGTGTGGGAGATCCTCTTGCACCGATGCCTGCTGATTTATTTATTCCAAAGCTCGAACAGATACTTGCAGAGCAATATTTCGTCGAATGTCACCATGCACCCGCGATTAAGGACAGTAGTGCCTGCACAGCAACCGACTGGTTGCAACTGGTACAGTTTATTCAGCAATTGCAATCGCGGCAGATCCAGCATTTTGTGATCATTCACGGTACAGATACGCTGAGTTATGCCAGTGCGGTACTAGCACATTTTATCGGGAACTCGGCGCATGTGGTGCTGACCGGTAGCCAATATCCGTTGCTGAATGCTCAAGGCAATGAACAGCGTGAATTTAGCGATGCCCTGGATAACCTGAAATTTGCACTAGATTCAGTCAGCAAATCTAACGCTGGGGTCTATCTGGCATTCCATCATCAGCTGCTACATGCGCAAACTGCTCTGAAACAGCATACTACCGAGTTAAATGCCTTTTCAGGTCTTGAAGCCAATATCGCAATCCAAACCAGTCAAGCGTGTTATCAGATCGAAGCTAAAGATATTGTGAAAGCGGCTAAATTCAACTGTATGAGCATCATGATGCAGCCGGTTGATCTGACCCAGCAGCTGAATAACCTGAACAACCTCTTGGCTCGACCACCGCATTTTTTATTTCTGCAAGGTTTTGGCACTGGCAACCTGGCGGTCAATGACGCCATGATTGCGCTCATTGATCAACTCTATGAGCAGGGCTGTATTTGCGTCTTAACCACCCAAGTGCCTTTTGGTACGACGGATCAGCGCTATGCCATTGCCGAATGGGTCAATCACTGCAAAATTTTGCTGAATGAAAGTTATGGACATGCGGATCTGTATGCAAAAGCCCTGAAAATGTATTTACAATACGACACTGTAGAGCAATGGCATCGTCATTGGTACGATCAATAAGGTTTTGAGGTCATTATGCAGCGTTTTGCGGTGGGAATTGAGTTTTGTGGGATGCATTATCGGGGATGGCAGACTCAACAGCCGGGAGTTGCAAGCGTACAGGAAACCATTGAAAAGGTCCTGAGCAAAGTTGCCGATCAACCGATTAGCCTGCATGGTGCCGGCCGCACGGATGCCGGGGTACATGCGACCAATATGGTGGCACATTTTGATACGGATGCCGTGCGTTCTGAACGTGGCTGGCTGATGGGCTGCAATAGCCAACTCCCTAAAGACATCTCGATCCAGTGGATCAAAGAAATGGATCACAGCTTCCATGCCCGTTTTAAGGCACAGGCGCGCCGCTATCGCTATGTGGTCTACAACCACCCTGTACGCCCGGCATTGCTGCATAAACAGGTCACCCATGTCTATGCACCGCTTGATGTTGAACAGATGATATACGCCGCGAAAAAGTTTGAAGGCACGCATAACTTTGAAAGCTTCCGCGCCGCAGCCTGTCAGTCCAATCAGCCCGTTCGTCATGTCAGCCATTGCCGCCTGATTCAGCATGGTCAGTATCTGGTACTGGATATTCAGGCCGATGGCTTTCTGCACCATATGGTGCGCAATATCATGGGATGTTTATTGGAAATTGGTCAGGGCATGTATGCTGCCGATCATATTGATAATATTTTCGCGGCAGAAGACCGTAAAGCTGCTGGTGTGACTGCGCCAGCAGATGGTTTGTATTTTATTCATGCTGATTATCCGGCGCAGTTTGAATTACCTGAATTACCCTTAGGTCCGCACTGGCTGAATATGCCGGAATAGTTTTTAAATTTTTTAGAATATTTACCTCCCCTAACCCCTCCTAAAAGGAGGGGAATTCCTCCCTTTTTTAAAGAGAGGTTAGGAGGGATTTTTAACGCTGCTTCCGCTTCCGATATTCCACTGGCGTTTCATTGGTCCAGCGTTTAAAGGCACGATAGAAGGTACTTGGCTCGGAAAAACCGGTCAGATAGACAATCCGCTCGACGCTCTCATTGGTACTCGCCAGCAAACGCTTGGCCAGACGACAGCGATAATCCGAGAGAATCTGCTGAAAGCTGGTATGTGCCTCACTCAGTTGTGTTCTCAAACGGCGTGGCGTGATGTTCAGCTGGGCTGCCACAGTTTCTAGCGTGGTTTCGCCACTCTCCAAAGTAGAGCCGATTGCACGACGTACTTCACCGACCAGATCATATCTTGCCAGTTCCTGTAGCTTTTCAATGGCCAGTTGCTCATGCAGCTGCAACAGCTCAGGTTCAGCCTGCCACAGCGGATATTCCAGGATAGTCGGATCGAAATACAAACGAGTTTCTTTCTGACCTAGACTGACCGGACACTCATAAACCCGGAAGTATTCATCATCAGGTGCCCCTTTATAAAAATTAAAATCGATATAAATCGGCTCAAAACGCCCTTCGGTAATAAATTTAAAGAAACGCAGTACACCTGACATAGCACATTCAGTAAAATGACGATTGACCAGACTCTCAGCAAAAGGCTGTTCACCATTGGTTAAATAGCAGCGATCATCTTCAATCACTAATTTGGCAGCAAAGGCATCGCTGATCAGTCGCTGATAAGCCAAAGCACGTTTCAGTCCCTCACCAAAATTTTCAGATGAAACAAACAGGTGTTCAATGACCTGACCACGATAAAGTGGCAGGTGCTCACCCAGATGCAATCCAATGTCCGGGTCCTTGCTGACTTCCTCTGCCGCCACCCAAAAGGCATATTGGGCACTCAGCGGGGTACGGTCATTGGCTTCCACCTGATTTAAAGCCACTCCTGCTTTGGTCAAAAGTTCTTCTGTTGGCAACCCCGCACGACGAATCGCCTGATAGCCTAAACGCAATACGACTGATGCATCCGTTAGCTGACTCACTCAAAAGCCTTCCTTGTATGTACTTCATTTATACTTAAAAAGATTAATTTTAGATTAACTGTGATTGACCAAACTGACAACAGAAACAGGTGTCTTTTTAGTTAAAAAAATTATCGTGACAGTTCGCCTATTTTACTGGCAGATGATCAGTCTAACGCCCGTTTCGTCTTGTATTTTGCAAAAAAATTGACTATAATTTGCGCCTTTCCAATTTATTCATTCAGGTAGGCTATGGCCAATAAAGAGGAACTCATCGAGTTCGAAGGCGTTGTCACCGAGACGCTTCCTAATACTATGTTCCGTGTACGTTTAGAGAACGGTCACGAAGTGATTGCCCACATCTCTGGTAAAATGCGTAAACACTATATCCGTATTTTAACGGGCGACAGTGTGAAGGTTGAAATGACACCTTATGATTTGACTAAAGGTCGTATCACATATCGTGCACGCTAAGTTTTAGCGTAAGCAAAAGCCACTTTTAGTGGCTTTTTTATTACTTGAATTATTTATCAATCAATAAAATAATTTGACACAGTCTTATAAATTCACAACTATTCATTGAATTAAAACAATAGGTATAAAAACAATGAATATGAAATGCTTGTCCCTACTTTCCAGCTTGTTTCTCGTTGCGTGCGCTACCGGCGGCAATCAGCATCTGCATCAGTCTCTACAACCTTATGTGGGTCAAACTGCAGCACAGGTTCGTAGCCAGCTTGATCTTCGCGCAATGGGATTCAAGACCTCCCAGCAACCGATTCAAACCGCAGAATCTCTCAGCTACACTATTTTTCGGGATATGAATATTCCGATGGGCACGCCGAATATTAGTCAGAGTATCTCGATCGGTGCACCAATGCCGATGCCCTCAAATGGTGGTTATAACATTGAGATGAAATGCCAAATCTGGTTTGACCTAAAAGATGAAATTGTTCAAGCCATCCGCTATACCGGTAGAGCTTGCTAAGCTGTACTCATCGAGTTCAAAGCCTGTATCTAATTAAATCAGGGATCAACCTCACCACGCTAAACTTCTACCGTGTATCAAATCACAACAGTATTTTTGCATGGAATGCGCTTACACTCATTTTATTTGGTGTGAGGATAACTCATGAAGTTCACACTGATTTTAGCATGCTGCACAGCCTTGGGTTTGCTTAGTGCATGCAGCACCACCTCCTCAACGACTGCACAGCGTGATGCCTATTTACAACAGTTCATTGGGCAAAGCAGCCAACTGATCGATCAAACTCTGGATCTAAAACGTTTAGGTTACCAGCAGATCAGTGGGCCTGAACGCAGCGCCAAGCAATTAAGCTATGTGGTACAACGCCCCATTACCATTCCTTTGCCTGTAGCGCAGTTTCCTGCCACAGGGACAGGCACTGTACCGATTCCAGTGTCAGTAAGCCCTGCCAGCGGCTATGACGTCAAATTGCAATGTAAAATCACCTTCTTACTCAAAGATAATATTGCCACCGCGGTACGCACCACAGGCCGAACCTGTTAAGCCGTTTAAGCTTTGAAATTTCTATCATAAAAAAACGCAGCTCAAGGCTGCGTTTTTTTTGAATCGAAACAGGCTTAGTTCAATGCAGCAACGACTGCTTGACCCATTTCAACCGTACCGACTTTTTGCATGCCTTCAGACATGATATCCGCCGTACGCAAGCCTTGATCCAAGACCTGACCTACTGCATCTTCAATCGCTTTAGCAGCGGCTTCTTCACGGAAGGTATAACGCAGCATCATCGCCACCGAAAGAATCGTTGCCAATGGATTTGCCAGGTTTTGACCCGCGATATCTGGTGCAGAACCATGACAAGGCTCATACATGCCTTTGCCATTTTCATCCAGAGATGCCGATGGCAACATGCCGATTGAACCGGTCAACATCGCAGCTTCATCAGACAGAATGTCACCGAACAGGTTAGAGGTGACAATCACGTCAAACTGCTTCGGTGCACGTACCAGCTGCATCGCAGCATTGTCGACATACATGTGCGATAAATTAATTTCAGGATATTCGGCATCTTTCAGCGCAGTCACTGTCTGTTTCCACAGCTCAGTCACTTCAAGCACATTGGCTTTATCCACTGAACATACTTTACCACCGCGCAAGTTGGCCATTTCAAAAGCGACTTTAGCGATACGCTTGATTTCAGACTCTGAGTAAACGTCAGTGTTGTAGCCTTGCTTCTCGCCATTTTCCAGTTCACGGATACCACGTGGCTGACCGAAGTAAATACCACCCGTTAACTCACGCACAATCAGAATATCCAGACCTGCTACGATTTCAGGCTTCAAACTTGAAGCATCAGCCAGTTGCGGATAAAGAATGGCTGGACGCAAGTTAGCAAACAGATTCAGTTCGCTACGCAATTTCAATAAACCACGTTCCGGACGGATTGAACGCTCAATCGTGTCCCATTTTGGACCGCCCACGGCACCGAGTAAAATCGCATCGGCTTTTTTAGCCTGTTCAGAAGTCACGTCTGGATACGGTGAACCGTGCGCATCAATGGCTGCACCACCGAGTAAACCCTGTTCCCATGTCAAATCGAGATTAAATTTTTCATTTACACGAGTCAGCACCTGCTCTGCCGCTTTGACAATTTCAGGACCGATACCGTCACCAGCTAAAATCAAAATTTGTTTAGACATGAGATTTTCCGTTTAAAACGTCAGATTCAGACCTGACAGAGGTTAGATTTTCTTTTCTACAAACTCTGCAATCCCGGTGACTGCATTATAGGGTTTGCAAAAACGACGAATGGTTTTTTGCTCTTGTACCAGATCTACACAGAGCGGATCCGGTGCCGAAGCATTTAATAAACTGCTGCTACGCGCACTACGGTCACGGAACATTTTTAAGCTATAGCGGTTATTGGCCTGAAAACGATGGAATACATGTAAAGTTTCCGCTTTATCCTTACTGATCGGATAGAAACGCACGACCAGTTCATGCTGTCCTGCCGGCACGGATAAATAAATCGGATTGGCCTGATTTAAATTTTTGGCCTTCAAGCGCACCAGTTTCTGCTTCAGCGCCTCATCACTGATGCGGCCATTGTCGGCGTTGACAATAATGGTCTGATTGAAGCGTTCGAACTGGCAATCTGGCGTCCCTGTACAGTAGATCAGGGCATTGCTTTTGCTCTCAGTATTTTCTTTGGCATGTTTGAGTTTCATCGTGTCGATGCTTTGACATGCAGTCAACAGCACCGATACTGAACTTAAAGCAAGCCACTGTTTCCAATAATTCGCCATAATGTCTGTCTTACCCAATCAAAAAACTCAATAATCTTCCGATATTAGCAAGGGCATCGCAGTCATGCCATGACAATTTTTACTGATTTATCCATGAATTTCGGCAAATACCCAAGGACGCGATTGTTTGGTTTTTTCTTCATAGGCACGAATATCATCCGCTACCTGCAAAGTTAAGCCAATATCATCCAGACCATTTAACAGGCAATGCTTGCGAAATGGATCGACTTCAAACTTAAAGCTTTCACCCGTAGGGGTACGAACTTCTTGTGCCTGCAAGTCAATGGTCAGTTGATAACCTTCATCTTCCGCACATTCCTTAAATAACTGCTCAACAATATCTTCAGCCAAAATCACAGGCAACATACCGTTTTTAAAACAGTTATTAAAGAAAATATCAGCAAAGCTTGGTGCAATCACGGTACGGAAACCATATTCGCTCAAGGCCCACGGCGCATGTTCACGGCTAGAACCACAACCAAAGTTGGCACGTGAAATTAAAATAGATGCGCCCTGATAACGTGGCTGGTTCAAGACAAAGTCCGGATTGATCGGACGAACTGAATTGTCCTGACCTGGATAACCTTCATCCAGATAACGCAATTCATCAAACAAATTTTCACCGAAACCGGTACGTTTGATCGATTTCAAAAACTGTTTTGGAATAATTAAATCTGTATCGACATTGGCACGGTCTAAAGGTGCAACGATACCTTGTTCAACGGTATAAGCTTTCATGTCTGTGCTCCTACGTACCAATTAAAATGAACGGACATCAACAAAGTGACCTGCGATCGCAGCAGCGGCTGCCATGGCTGGACTCACCAGATGAGTACGACCGCCATTGCCCTGACGACCTTCAAAGTTACGGTTCGAAGTCGAGGCACAATGCTCGCCTGGTTGTAACTTGTCAGCATTCATCGCCAGACACATTGAACAGCCAGGTTCACGCCACTCGAAGCCCGCCTCGACAAATACCTTGTCCAGACCTTCCGCTTCTGCCTGAGCTTTGACCAGACCAGAACCCGGAACCACCATCGCCTGTTTGATTGAAGATGCGACCTTACGACCTTTGATCACTTCGGCTGCAGCACGGATATCTTCAATACGCGAATTGGTGCACGAACCGATAAAGACACGATCCAGTTGAATCTCAGCCAAGGCCTGACCGGCATTTAAGCCCATATATTGATAAGCACGGTTCCAGTCATTGCGTTGTACATCGTCTTTGGCTTGTTCTAAAGTTGGTACTGCTTGAGACACTGGAATGACCATCTCAGGAGAAGTTCCCCAAGACACTTGCGGCTCAATTTCTTCACCTTGCAACACGACCACGGTATCAAAATATGCACATTCATCCGAATGCAATGTATTCCAGTACGCTACCGCCTGATCCCACTGTTCCGCAGTTGGCGCATAAGGACGACCTTTAACATACTCGATGGTTTTGTCATCCACAGCAACCATACCCACGCGTGCACCGGCTTCGATCGCCATATTACACACGGTCATACGACCTTCAATCGACATGTCACGGAAGACCTGACCGCCAAATTCAATCGCGTGACCAGTACCGCCTGCGGTACCAATCTTGCCAATAATGGCTAAGACCACATCTTTCGGTGTCACGCCCTGGCCTAATTTGCCATCAACGCGTACCAACATGTTTTTCATCTTCTTTTGAACCAGGCATTGGGTCGCCAATACATGTTCAACTTCGGATGTCCCGATACCATGCGCCAAGCAGCCAAAAGCACCATGGGTTGCTGTATGCGAATCACCACATACCACGGTCATGCCCGGTAAGGTCAAGCCCTGCTCCGGCCCAACTACATGCGCGATGCCCTGACGGATATCGTTAATATCAAATTCAACAATATTAAAGGTCTTGCAGTTATCATCCAAGGTTTGCACCTGAATGCGCGAGGTTTCATCTTCAATTCCGGCTACGCCCTGCTCACGCTCTTTTTTCGAGGTCGGTACGTTATGATCCGGTGTAGCAATGTTAGCGCTTAAACGCCATGGCTTGCGTCCGGCCAATTGCAACCCTTCAAATGCCTGTGGTGAGGTTACTTCATGCAACAGGTGACGGTCGATATAGAGTAAGGCAGAACCATCATCACGTTGCGTTACTAAATGGTCATCCCACAACTTGTCATATAGTGTTTTTGCATTTTGCTTTTGTACTGTTTGGGTCTCGCCTGCCATGTCGATATACTCCACTGGACTGGGTAAATTCTTTCTCTGATTTTGATTATATCGCTGCAATCACATAAATCTAATTTATCATTTTTATCAGTTAAAAAACTTTTTGGAATCTTTTAAAAGCTGAATCAAATCATGCTTTAGCTCTATTTCCATAAATCTAATTTTCCGATTAATTTATAAAAAATATTCGCTTTTACAAATCAAATGAGAATTATTATTATTTCTTCATCGACAGAGATTATTTTTAAGGAACTTCGACATGGCACATATTCAACGCTTTGTAGACAACAACCAGCGCATGTTCAAAAAGACCTTCAGCTACTACATTATGCATATTACAGTAGCGATGATTGTGGGTTACTTGGTGACTGGCAGTTTGACCATGGCCATTGCCTTAAGTTTATTAGAGCCAACGGTACAAGCAGTGGCTTTCTTCTTCCACGAAAAAATCTGGGAGGGTAATAACCAACAGCAGAATGAGGACATTACCGTCTAAACTCTTCGGTCGAGGTTCCAGATGAAAGGCTGTTTTGAGAAAGGCAGTCTTTTTTAGTTTTTAAAATGCCAAGGCTTTGAAAATGTATAGTAATTCAGCACTGCAACATAGATAAGGTAATTTTACTTTGATTTATTCTTAAAATGTAACAATAATAGATTTACACATAAAAATTCTTTATAGGTGATTAAGATGAATCTCGCAGCCTTTGAAGCCTTCGTGAAAGTCATGGAAACCGGTTCGATTTCTCTGGCCGCAGATCAGCTCTTCATTACCCAGCCTGCTGTCACCAAACGTATTCACAGTCTGGAAGAATACTTTGGGGTCAAGCTGTTTGAATCTGCCGGACGTGGCGTACAGGCCACCCACGCGGCACACTCCCTGTTGCCTAAAGTGAAAAACTGGCTGAATGAACTCGGGGATATTCATTATACCTTGAGCCATGAACAAGGTCAGGTACAGGGCAAACTGAAAATTGGTACCAGTCATCATATTGGCCTGCATCATCTGCCGAGTCATTTGCGCCGTTATGTCCAGGAATATCCGGACGTAACCCTGGATGTACATTTTGTTGATTCCGAGCAGGCGCATGAACAGGTGATTGCCGGCGATCTGGAACTGGCATTTTTAACCTTGCCGCCACGGGGTGATGCGCGTCTGAATTATGTAACTATCTGGAATGATCCTCTGGTCTTTGTGGTGGCACCGTTTCATCCGCTGGCGCAGCAAAAAAATCTGTGTCTGGAAGATTTGATCGACTACCCGAGCCTGTTGCCCTCATCACAGACCTATACCTCGCAGATTACTTTGGCCGAGTTTGAAAAACAGGGTATTAAACCAAAAGTCAGTATGAGCAACAATCCGCTGGAATCAATCCGGATGCTGGTATCAATTGGTTTGGGCTGGTCTGTCCTGCCCAAAACCTTGGTCAATCATGACCTGCACCAACTAGATATTAATCTGGAAATGAACCGTCGTTTGGGCATGGTTTGGCATCCGGGTCGTACTCAGTCCAAAGCGGCTCAGGCTCTGGTTCAGCTTATGCAAGGCGCCTCTCTGTCTATTTAAGCCGTTCCTGAATATGCTGCATCCAAAACGGTGCAGCATTTTGTTACCTAAATACACCCCATCTGGCGATATCTTTCGAGTATTTTTAAGACAATTCCATTCTTTTGCAGTGCAGAGGAATGCTTAAAACTATTCGATGGAGCCTGACGGATGCAGCTCGATTCTCCCCTAAAATCCCACTCTCAAGATAAAAAAAATACAAGCAGCCTATGGCTTTCGGCCAAACCGATGCTGCTGCCCACGCCGGCACTTGATTTTGCCGATGAACAGACTGCCCGGCACGGCTTGCGCGAATATTTCCTGAATACCTTTGACACCTATGAGCAACTGTTTGAATGCCTCAAGCATGAAGATGCTTTTTTCATCAAGCCGATTACTTTACGTCATCCACTGATTTTTTATTTTGCGCATACCGCCACTTTTTTTGTCAATAAACTGCTGCTCAGCAAGCTAATTAGCGAACGCGTAAATCCGCATTTTGAAAGTATCTTCGCGATCGGTGTGGACGAGATGAGCTGGGATGACCTGGACGAAGTGCACTATGACTGGCCTACCGTGCAGGAAGTCCGTGATTATAGGCATCAAGTGCGTGCCCTGATCCTGAACATCCTTGAACATGCTCCGCTGACTCTGCCCTTAAACTGGCAAAACCCCTGGTGGACCATCATCATGGGCATTGAGCATGAACGGATTCATCTGGAAACCTCTTCTGTGCTGATCCGCCAGCATGCTTTGGAACATGTACGCCAGCATCCGCAATGGCGTGCCAATATTATTACCGGCATGGCTCCGGATAACCACTTGCTGGAGGTACCTGACGGCAAGGTGCTTTTGCAGAAAGATTTTAACCATCCATTTTATGGCTGGGACAACGAATACGGCCTGCATCAAGCCGAGGTTGCGGCTTTTGCAGCTTCCAAATATCTGGTATCGAATCAGGAATTTCTGGCCTTTGTCGAAGCACAAGGTTATCAGACCGAACAATACTGGAGTGAAGAAGGTCTAGGCTGGCTGCAATTTTCACAAGCTGCTCATCCCTGTTTCTGGCACAAAACTGAATTAGGCTGGTCATTGCGACTGATGCTGGAAGAAGTGCCGATGCCTTGGGACTGGCCGGTAGAAGTGAATTATCATGAAGCCAAGGCCTTTTGTCAGTGGAAATCGCAACAGCTGGAAAAAACCATTCGCTTGCCGACTGAAGATGAATGGTATCGCCTGTATGCAGTTTCAGACTTGGATCCAGATTTACCGAGTCCTCCACAGGCCAATATTGAATTGAAATACGGCACCAGCTCCTGCTCGGTCGATCATTTCAAGCAGGGCGATTTTTACGATATTCAGGGCAATGTCTGGCAATGGACTGAAACTCCGATCTATCCATTTCAGGGTTTTCAGGTGCATCCGTTTTATGATGATTTCAGCACACCGACCTTTGACGGCCGCCATAACCTGATGAAAGGTGGCTCCTGGATTTCGGCGGGCAATGAAGCCCTATATAGTTCCCGTTATGCCTTCAGACGGCATTTCTTTCAGCATGCCGGTTTTCGCTACGTCGCCTCTGATCAGGCACTGCAACATTTCCCTTCGAACTATGAAAGCGACCAGCTGGTCTCCCAATATCTGGAATTCCAGTACGGCCCCGAATATTTTGGTATCGCTAATTTTGCCAAAATACTGGTCGATCTGGCACAACCCTATTTTCAGCAAGTGCCATGTCATCGTGCCTTAGATATTGGCTGTGCTACCGGCCGCGCCAGCTTTGAACTGGCACACTATTTTGATCAGGTGACCGGTCTGGACTTCTCAGCACGTTTTATCCAGCAGGCAGTCTATTTGGCTCAAGGCAATAGGGTACGTTATCAGCTGCCGCTAGAAGGTGAATTAAGCGAAGAAAAAAGCTGTTCACTTGAAGATGTCGCTTTGGAACAGTTTGCGTCGAAAACGGAATTTTTTCAGGCCGATGCCTGCAACCTGAAAGCACATTTTAGCGACTATGATTTTATTCTGGCAGCGAACCTGATTGACCGGCTGCATCATCCGAGAGATTTTTTGGCGCAGATTCATGAGCGTATGAATATAGGCGGCATTTTAATGCTGAGTTCGCCTTATACGTGGCTGGAAGAACATACGGCGCGTAGTGAATGGCTGGGCGGTTTTCAGCAGGATGGGGAAAACATCACGACCTTGGCTGGTATTTCCAACATTTTAACCCAGCACTTTGAATTGGTGGCCGAACCCCAAGATGTGCCTTTTGTGATTCGGGAAACGGCCAGAAAGTATCAACACACGCTGTCACAAGTCACGATCTGGAAACGGATTCGCTAAAGGTAAGGTCATAGTCTAAAAAAGCCAATCATACGATTGGCTTTTTAATCATCCTTCACTGGTTGAATTTTCATGTAAGGATTCATTGAGTTGATCTACCACAATCGCCCATTCGCCATCAGAGGCTATTTTCTCGCTTAAAAATTGACGTTGTGCCTCTGACCAATACGGCGCATCCAGTAAAGTCAGATCTTTATGCAATTGATGCTCGTGAATAAATGTTTCAATACCTTCTGCACTGGCATCCAAGCCAAGCTGCTGGAACAGATGTGTCATACGTGGTCGAACGTGAGTCATATCTCATACCTCAGAATCTACTATTGTTATCATGTCCTGTTTTTTGAGCATAGCATGTCTGATTCAGCCTGACTGTGAAAAAACATTAATATTCCATTGAGGCAAATAAAAAGCACAACCGAAGTTGTGCTGAATAAATCACATGAATGGGACTAGAATACTTAGATCGACCAGTCCTGTATTTCCCAGCCTTGTTCTTGGGCTAGAGTTTCCAAGCGATCATCCGGATTGACTGCAATCGCATGATCCGCATATTCCAGCAAGAAACGGTCATTAATCGAATCTGAATAAGCCCAAGACTCGGTGACATCACGGCCTTCCAGCCATTGTTCCAGACGCACCAGCTTGCCTTGTTGATAGCATGCAGTATTGATGACTTTACCAGTATATTTCCCATCAATGACTTCAGCATTGGTGGCAATAATTTCAGTAATTCCGAATTCACGAAAAATGGGGGCAGTAATAAAGTCTGAAGTCGCGGTAATGCCCACTAAGGCATGCCCTGCTTCACGGTGGCGCTCAATGGCTTTAAAACCTTCGGGACGCATTTGTGGACGAATGACTTTTTGCATGAACAGTTGATGTAATTCAGTCAAATAATCATTGTCATGTTTGGTCAGAAACTGGAACACAAATTCATTATAGGCATAAGGATCCAGCTGGCCTTTTTTATAATCATCATAGAACTTGTCATTCATGGCGCGATGCTGAACTGGATCGACCAGGCCCTCACTGACCAAAAACTCTCCCCAAGAATGATCCGAATCCGTGTTTAACAAGGTGTGATCGAGATCAAATAGCGCCAATTTCATGAAAATACTCGTTAAAACTGAAATTTAAGAAAAAAATTGTAAATCTATCTCCGCTAGTCGATAGAAATTCGTTAAGATCATAGCAATTTTAACATTTTTAAACTTTGCTTTTTTCGAGTTGGATAACGAAATAATGCTCCCCGATGGCAAAGGCATAAATTAAACAATTTTTAGGTAGCCAAATGATCGACTCTGAAGGTTTCCGACCGAATGTCGGGATCATTTTGGCAAACGATGCTGGACAGGTTTTATGGGCAAAACGCATTGGTCATAATGCATGGCAATTTCCACAAGGCGGGATCCAATATGGAGAAACCCCCGAGCAGGCACTCTATCGTGAGCTGAGAGAAGAAGTTGGCTTATTGCCCGAACACGTCCAGATAGTCGCGCAAACCAAAGGCTGGTTGCGCTATCGTTTGCCCCATCGATACATTCGTACGGACTCTGATCCGGTCTGTATCGGTCAAAAACAAAAGTGGTTTTTACTCAAACTCACGGCCCCCGTTCAGCATATTCAGTTGAATCTGTCTGATCCGCCCGAATTTGATCAATGGCAATGGGTCAGTTACTGGTACCCACTCGGTCAAGTCGTGAATTTCAAACGTGATGTTTACCGCAAAGCCCTGGTGGAGTTGTGTCAGCAACTGCCCCAGCAAAAACCTTAAAAAATCGCATAAATAATGCAGATTTTTTACGCGGCTATTGTTATAAATAAACTTAATCACTGAAATTCTGAATAGACGGAGCAGACCTTATGTCGAATATGCAACTGGACACCTTGAGACGTATTGTTCAGGAGATCAATGCGTCCACCAGTTTGCATGAATCACTCGACATTATGGTCAAACATGTGGCCGAGGCCATGCAGGTTGATGTCTGCTCGATCTATCTCCTCGATGAACGCAATCAGCGTTATCTGCTCATGGCGTCTAAAGGCCTGAATGCAGAATCTGTCGGCCATGTGTCTTTGCAAACCGGCGAAGGTCTGGTGGGCCTGGTTGGGCAGCGTGAGGAAATTGTCAATTTGGACAATGCCCCTAAACACGAGCGCTTCCTGTTTTTACCTGAAACCGGTGAGGAAATTTATAACTCCTTCCTCGGTGTGCCAGTGATGTATCGCCGTAAGGTGATGGGTGTGCTGGTGGTTCAGAACAAAGAATCACAGGACTTTTCTGAAGCTGCTGAATCCTTTCTGGTGACACTCTGTGCGCAGCTTTCTGGCGTCATCGCCCATGCCCATGCCGTCGGCAATATCGATGTATTCCGTAAACCGAGCAACCTGCCCGCCTATAAAACCTTTCAGGGAGTTTCTGGCTCGGGTGGTATTGCCTTAGGTCGTGCAGTGATTCTTTATCCGCCAGCAGATCTTGCCGCAGTCCCTGACCGTGAAGCGGATGACATTAGCGAAGAACTGGAGCTATTAGATAACGCCCTGAATTCAGTCCGCGAAGAAATCCAGTCGCTAGATGACAAAATGCAGGATGCGTTGATGGCCGAGGAACGCGCACTGTTTAGCGTGTTCTTGCGTATGCTGGATGAAAATGCCCTGCCTGCAGAAATCAAGGCTTTTATTCGTGAAGGTCACTGGGCACAAGGCGCCGTGCGAATTGTCATTGACAATCATGTGGCACAATTCTCCCAGATGGAAGATGATTATTTACGTGAGCGGGTGGCGGACTTAAAAGATCTGGGCCGCCGCATTCTGGCGCGCTTACAGGAAGCCGATGCCAGTCACCGTGAACTGACCGATGAAAGTATTCTAATTGGTGAGGAAATATCGACGGCTGCACTGGTTGAACT
The DNA here is from genome assembly GCF_024129715.1 of Acinetobacter lwoffii. GTDB lineage: Bacteria > Pseudomonadota > Gammaproteobacteria > Pseudomonadales > Moraxellaceae > Acinetobacter > Acinetobacter lwoffii_U. Next base: position 18,708 of record NZ_JAMXXM010000011.1, on the reverse strand, counting down.
GCCCGTGGATAAAATTGCCGCGATTGTCACCACTGAAGGCGCCATGAACTCGCATATGGTGATTGTGGCGCGTGCCCTTGGCATTCCCACCGTAGTCGGCGTAACCGAACTGCCAATCAACACCCTCGATGATGTCGAGATGATTGTCGATGCACATCAGGGGCGGGTGTTTATTAATCCGCCACGTCGCCTGCGCAGTCGCTATAAAGAAATTCAAAAAGAAGAAGAACAGATTGCCAAAGATTTGCGCCAGTACGAAACCAAAGATGCGATTACTCCGGATGGCGTAGCGGTCAAACTCTACGTCAATACCGGCCTGATGATTGATGTGGTGCGTGGCGTGCAGCGCGGTGCCAAAGGTGTCGGTTTATACCGTTCTGAAATTCCGTTTATGTTGCGTGACCGCTTCCCGGGCGAAGAAGAACAACGTGCGATTTATCGTCAGCAGCTTAGTCACTTTGCCAATAAACCGGTGGTGATGCGGACGCTGGACATTGGTGCAGACAAAGACCTGCCGTATTTCTCGATTGAAGAAGAAAATTCGGCACTCGGCTGGCGCGGCATTCGTTTTACCCTGGATCATCCGGAAATTTTTTCTTCACAGATTCGCGCCATGCTCAAGGCCAGTATCGGGCTGAATAACCTGCATATTCTGCTGCCGATGGTGACCAGTGTCAGCGAAGTCGAGGAAGCGCTCTACCTGCTAGAACGTGATCATGCGGCGATTCAGGAAGAAGAACAGGTCAAGGTAAACAAGCCAAAACTCGGCATCATGGTGGAAGTGCCAAGTGTGCTACATCAGATTGATGAATTTTCCGAACTGGTGGATTTCTTCTCGGTCGGCTCCAACGATCTAACCCAATATCTGTTGGCCGTGGACCGCAATAATCCGCGGGTGGCCAATGTCTATTCACATTTACACCCAGCAGTACTTCGTGCCTTAACCCGTCTGGTGCAGGACTGTCATCGCAATGAAAAACCGGTCAGTATCTGCGGTGAAATGGCAGGCGATCCGCTGTCTGCAGTTTTGCTCATGGCCATGGGCTTTAATACCCTGTCGATGAGTTCCAGTAATATTTTGCGGGTACGTAAAACCATTTGTCATGTTCCGATGAGTGATGCCCAGGAATTACTGGCACATGTGTTAAAAATGGACAATCCACTTATGGTAAAAAGCTGGTTAGAATATTATTTCAGAACCCATGGTTTAGGGGATATGGTGAAATCAGCATCACGTATAGTGAGTGCCTAATACGGGACTTTTTCCAGTCCCTCGACAGTGGTAGAGGTGGTTATGGAATTTCTGGTCATCCTATTCATGATTGTTGCGGTGTTCTATGTAGTCATTCTTGCACCGGCTTTGGCTGCCCGCAAAGAAGCTCATAATTCCGGTTCATCTTATATACGCCCTGCCAGCAATCGAGCAACGAGCTATGCCGATCGGCCTAAAATGACTCCATTATTGGGCATTGAAATTTCGGCATCGCAACGGCGGCGTTTAGGCAGAGACGACCCCTCCGTCATTGCTGCCAGACTCTATCATCAGCAAAAAGATCAATTTGCCAGTTTTCAGCAGGCCAGACCACAGCCTCACTCCCCTCACCACAAAGCGCCAGTGCACAGTAGACTCAATAAATTCTTTAATGACTTAATTGCGGATGAATCGACAACGTCATCCCGGCATCCAAATCAATATTCGCAAACTCGTAACAACCGGCCTGTCGCCCCGCTCTCTCCAGTTAAAACCAATCCTAAACAGCCACCGCGTCGTCCCCAGCCACCTTACAGACCTTAAGCAACCATTAAAAAAAGGGCGATCTTCCATGGAATATCGCCCTTGTCTGTGCTTGTTGTAGCCACGTTTTGCATTTTTCTTTCGGTCTACAAAGACCTGGCTTTTGTTGACTTCATGCATGTGTTTTGCCACAAAATTGTGGATCACCACCTGCTCGGCTGTTTTTTTCTTGGCCATTTTACTCTCTATGTGATTTTGAGGAAGGAGTGAGATAATTATAGGGCCGACTGACTAATTTTCAAGCATATTTGCCAATGCTTTTTTAAAAATAAAGACCATCTGGATAGGATTTTCTGTATGCAAAAATGCGAGCTATAGCCAGAAAACACCCTTATTCCATTCATTATTTTTATGGGTTTCTTCAGACCAACAAAAGTTGATTAAAAAACTATTTAAAATAAATCAGTTATAAAATGTATTTTAAATAACACTTTTCACTTATTATTTTTATCCTTTGATAAAAACATATTATGGACTTAGATATTGTTATTTTCGTTTAATCCCATTCATTATTTGAGTTATTCAAAATATATAGAATTTGATATTGTCAGAGAGTGGAAAACCCGTTACTTTTTAAAAGTAACCATTTAATTTTCAATATTTTAAACTTTATTAACTTTAAAAATACGTTTTGAGTGAGCTCACTCAATTATATCTTGAATTCCGTTTTGTGCTGTCACACCTTTTATTTAAAGATATTGTAAATATAGTGAAACCTGATTTGATTAGCGTATATCTCAATATTTTATGAATACTAGATAAACGACACAAGATATTCAAAACTTGGAGAGGAAAGATGAGCCAAGATTTTAAAAAATGCCCTGTCACCCACCTGACTACTGAAGCTGGTGCGCCTGTGGTCGACAACCAGAACAGTATGACGGCAGGTGCGCGTGGACCTTTACTTGCCCAGGATTTATGGCTGAATGAAAAACTGGCCAACTTTGTCCGTGAAGTGATTCCAGAGCGTCGTATGCATGCCAAAGGTTCAGGTGCTTTCGGCACCTTTACCGTGACCAACGATATTACCCAATATAGCCGCGCTAAAATTTTCTCTGAAGTCGGCAAAAAAACCGAAATGTTTGCGCGTTTCTCAACAGTGGCAGGTGAACGTGGCGCGGCCGATGCAGAACGTGATATTCGCGGTTTTGCCTTAAAATTCTATACCGAAGAAGGCAACTGGGATCTGGTCGGCAATAACACTCCGGTGTTTTTCCTGCGGGATGCCCGCAAGTTCCCTGACCTGAATAAAGCAGTCAAACGTGACCCGAAAACCAACAAACGCAGTGCCACCAATAACTGGGATTTCTGGACACTCTTACCCGAAGCTTTGCATCAAGTGACTATTGTCATGTCAGATCGTGGGATCCCGACTGGTTACCGTCATATGCATGGTTTTGGCAGCCATACCTTCAGCTTTATCAATGCCAAGAATGAACGCTTCTGGGTAAAATTCCATATGCGTACCCAGCAAGGTATTCAAAACCTGGCCGATGCTGAAGCTGCAGACTTGATTGCTAAAGACCGTGAAAGCAGCCAGACCGACCTGTTTGATGCCATCGAACGTGGTGACTATCCAAAATGGAAAATGTACGTTCAGGTCATGCCAGAACTGGAAGCCGAAACAGTGCCTTATCATCCATTTGACCTGACCAAAGTCTGGCCGAAAGGCGATTATCCACTGATTGAAGTCGGTGAATTCGAGCTGAACCGCAATCCGGAAAACTATTTCCAGGATGTAGAACAAGCAGCCTTTGCACCAAGCAATCTTGTACCGGGTATCAGCTACTCACCGGACCGTATGTTACAGGCACGTTTAGTGAACTATGCCGATGCAGCGCGTTACCGTGTTGGCGTGAATCATTCACAGGTTCCGGTCAATGCTGCACGTTGTCCTGTACATTCGAACCGCCGTGATGGTCAAGGCCGCATAGATGGCAACTATGGTTCATTGCCACATTACGAGCCGAACAGTTTTAGCCAGTGGCAGGAACAACCGGAATTCAGAGAGCCTCCACTGAAAATCACTGGTGATGCCGATTTCTGGGATTTCCGTGAAGATGACAATGATTACTTCAGCCAGCCACGCGCCCTGTTCAACCTGATGAATGACCAGCAGAAACAGGCTCTGTTTAATAACACGGCCGGAGCGATGGGTGATGCGCTAGATTTCATTAAATACCGTCACATCCGCAACTGTTACGCTTGCGATCCAGCTTATGGGCAAGGCGTTGCTAAGGCCTTAGGTATGACTGTAGCAGATGCCCAAGCAGCACGTGAAAGCGATCCAGCCAAAGGTTTGCCTAGCTTTCTCTAAGCCAGTTTAGACATGTATAGAAACCACCTTCGGGTGGTTTTTTTATTGCAGCATCAAGCACTATAGAAACAAGCTGGCACAAAAAGAAATACAACAATGCATCCAAATATTGAAGACATCATTCAACAACACGACATTGTTTTATTTGATGCTGTTTGCGTAATCTGCAATGGCTGGACACGGTTTCTGATTAAATACGATAAAAAGATTCAGTTTAAACTGGTTTCCGCCCAATCGCCTTTAGGTACAGCTCTGCTCGAACATTATCAGATGCCCACTGAACATTACACCACGATGCTCGTCATTCAAGATGGCACACTCTATACCGAATCGACTGCCTTGCTGAAAGTACTGCAGCATCTCGGTTTTCCTTTTAATTTAATGAGCGCAGGTTATTTGGTTCCGCGTTTTATCCGCGACTTTCTGTATCGTGTGATTGCTTTAAATCGTTACAAGCTATTTGGTAAAACCGAGTATTGCCTGATTCCATCCAGCGAAAATAAACGCCATTTTCTGGAAGAAGCTGTTCGTGAATCCTAAACCTGTATTCCTACAACCACTGCGTACTATCCAGCTGACTTTGGTCATACTATGGCTCTATCAGGGACTCATTCCAAAAATTCTGTTCCAATCACCCGCTGAAATTAGCATTTGGCAAAATATGGGTTTTGAGCTGGCACTGGCCAAAGTCTTGGTTGGACTTTCCGGAGGATGTGAAATGCTATTTGGCTTATGCTTTCTGAAATGGAACCGGTCCATACTCTTGCATGGGTTGAATATTATCGGACTTGCTGGATTACTACTGCTGATTGCATTCACAGCCCCGTTGCAACTTACTGCAGCATTCAATCCTGTGGTGATGAATACCGCCATGCTGATGCTTTCTGTAGTGGCCATTCAACTCATCCAACAGGAACAGAGTAAAATATTTAAACAATAATTCGTTTGCCTTCACGTATGCAATAAAACGGATTAATCAACTTGGAAGAATGCTTGATGATCTCATGCAACTCATGTTCCGGCGCATCCCGGTCTTCATCCGTGAGCTGAAAAGTACGGTAATGAATCGCCAGTGAACATTTGGCCTGCAAGTCATGATGGGCATGAAAGGCATCTTCCGGATTCATATGGATCGCACGCATCAGTTCACGTGGCTCATACGCTCCTATCGGAAGCAAGGCAATCCGCGGTGCACCCAGACGTTTACGGATTTCTTTAAAATGCGAGGCGTAGCCGCTATCTCCGGCAAAGAAACAATGTTCCTTACCATGTAATAAAGAAAAGCCTCCCCAAAGTGCACAGTTCTGATCGCGCATGCCACGTCCTGAGGCATGTTGAGCCGGCGTATAGACAATCCGGATCTCTTCAAAAAAGGCATTTTCCCACCAGTCCATTTCATGCACGGTATAATGTTCTGGCAAATACCAGGCATTACCCAGACCGGTATAAATCGGCATCTCAAAAGTGTTGTACAGCCATTCCAGACTGGCCAGATCCATATGATCATAATGGTTATGGCTAAGTAGTACAGCATCAATCTGGGGTAACTCATCCAGAGCAATGCCAGCCGGAATGACCCGCTGCGGCCCTGTGGAAGCCGATGGACTGGCATATTCAGCCCAAACCGGATCAGTCAGGAAGTTATAGGGGCCGATCTGAATTAATGTGGTGGCGTGACCAATAAACCAGACTTGCCAGTCATCCAGAGCTGCATCTGGACGCTGCTGTGGCAATGCGCGCGGACGAGAAAAAAACTCGGCACGCTCTTCATCAAGATTAACATTCCAGGTTTTGGATTTTCGGGTAATGAGCCATTTGTATAAATCAAAGCGACCGCGCGATAGAGATGCATGCTCAAGATTACGAAACTGTTTTCCGTCGAAATGATCTGAATGCAGATACTCAAACACTGGCTTAGACCAGAGATGTTTCCAACTGGATTCCGTGATTAACTGGAATTTTTTAGTTTTGAGAAGATCTTGCATAAACATCCACTATTTATTATTCGCTATATGCAAGACAACAACCTCTTGAAATGGTCAAGCGGTGCATCTTTTAATGAGCATACAAACTAAAAACAGGCACACTGCAACATAGTATGAAATCCGTCATAGGAAATCATGTATGTTTTTGTTATTTTTAGCAAAAAAATGGCATTTCATCGGCCTTTTGACTGACTGAAGCCTTGGACTATCTAGAAGAATGTCGCTCGCGCCCTTCTGTCTAAAAATACAAAATGATACTAAACATTTATAAGCCTATGCTGACAAGAGCATACCTGCCCATTGATGATTTTATGATGGAATTCCCCATACATCAGTATCATCACATCAGTTGTGCGAGAAAGGCAAGTTGAGATCAAAATACCAACCTCAAGCGTTTTTTAGATCTTTATACACGACCTTGAGTTCGTTCCAGCCATACGGCCTTGGTTTGGGGTTTCACAAATAAAGCAATAATTTCCGGGTGCAGCTGTTTAATCTGCGCTTCGATCCGGTTGACACAGGCTTCAATTTCATCAGAAGTTAAATCATCTTTAAATTCCAGACTCAATGATGCAATGACTTGCTGAGCACCCATCTGCTCAGTCAATACCCCATTAGCACTAAAAACTGCCGCATCCTGTTGAGCAATGTTCAATACATCTTCACGCAGTTTTGGATCTGCCGTTTCACCCAGTAACAAACCTTTGGTTTCACGTGCCAGAAACCAGGCAGAAACCGCCAGAACAATACCAATTAAAATCGATGCGGCACCGTCCAATTCAGGAATATTCAGTTGATGCGCCAGAAAGATACCGACCAGAGCAATCACCAAGCCGACCAGGGCGGCAGTATCTTCAAATAACACGGTAAAGGTCGTTGGATCTTTACTGTGTCGAAAGGCTTCAAAATATCCCAGATTTCCCTTTTGTTTACGAAAGGTTTTTAAAGCCACCGACCATGAAAATCCTTCAAAAAGAATCGCCAGACCTAGCACAATATAATTAATCAATGGATCCTGCATGACTTCAGGCTGAAGAATATGCTGTATCCCTTGATAAATGGACACAATCGCACCCAAGGCAAAAACCATCAGTGCCACAATAAAAGCCCAAAAATACAGTTCACGCCCATAACCAAAAGGATGTTTGGCATTTGCAGGTTTTTCTGATTTTTTCATGCCATACAGCAGTAAAATTTCATTCAAGGTATCTACTACAGAATGAATGGCTTCACTGAACATGGCAGAGCTATTGGTTATATAGGACGCAACAAATTTAACCAGCGCAATGGCCAGATTACCTGCCAGTGCCGCATAAACCACAATCTTATTCGAATCAGACATTCAAGTTTGTCCTAAGTATTTTGGCTAAGCATTATTGTTATCCAATAGATCTATTTGATTTTATAACTTATTGCATAGTATCCAATGTCATTGTTCTAGTTGTTTATGCTTTTGTTGTGTTTAGCGCAACTGTTGATTATTTCGCCAGTGCGTATATAAATGTTCCATGTGAAACGCTGTGGTGAAATATGATGCATTTGTACGATTTACGCAGATTGCAAGCCCATAAAAAGGAAGATGAAGCCCACTGCTGTCCCATAGTTGAATTACAGGTGTTAGATTTGTGAGTGTGGCAAGGATGCCACACATTCCCCATCCTTGCGCTGCATTTTAAAGCAGTGCTTAAAACTAGCTCAGGACGTCGTGTATGGGAAATAAAGACTTTTGCCTACTTTTAGTCTGTCAAAAGTAGGGTTCAGCCTACACAAAGTGACTTAAACTTTTAAAGAAAAGATAAGGCTGTGAAATAATTAAATATAAATAAATATCAAACACTTAAATATAAAATATCATCATGTTGATTTGGTGCAGAAATAAAATTTTAAATTATGGGACAGCAGTGGCCTAAACTTCCTTTTTTATCATGTTGTATTAACGCAGTTTAGAAAAATACTGCTGGCGCCATTCTTTCCAGAAATACATGATGATCCCGAACATCACCACGGCAATTCCCGCAAAAGCATGACTGCTGATAATTTCATGATTTAAGGTTGCCCCCAGTACCAAGGCAATCACTGGCGTCATCACATTACTCAATGAGACGGTGGAAGCATTTAGACGGCGAATCAGCCAGAAATAACACAGCATTGCCACAATCGAAGACATGATCATGGTAAATATAAAACCGATCATGGCCTGTGTGCTAGGTAACTGAGTCGGCATATGTTGCCAGATAAACGGCACTAAAATGACTGAACCAGCCACGGAGACCAGCAATGAACCTGTAGCTTGCGACATCGGACTCAAGGGGGCACTGATCTGTTTAACCCAGAAGATCGAGCTGATATAAGACACCATACTGATCAGCATCAGCACTACACCCCAAGGATTGATCTTGCTGTCTGCCGAGTCGGCAAAAACAAAACATAAACCGGCGACGGCCACTGCCATGCCGAGCCATTGCAGCCAGATCAGTTTATGGGTTTTTAAAATCACATGACCGATTAAACCGGCGATCAGCGGTGAAAAACCAAAAATTAGCGCCATCAAACCTGAGGTCAGATAATTGGCCGCCAGATAAATAAACAGCTGCGCACCGATTAAATTCAAACTGCCTGCCAGATAACTTTTCATTGAAGTGCGGTCAAAAGGCAGCGGGTCGCGCATGATCTTCAGCAGGAACAACGCAATAATCGAGGCACCAAAATAGCGAATGATCAGCACCCACATCGGGTGAATCTCGGCCACGCTCCAGACAATCGCCAGTGGCGTTGCCGCCCAGATCAGCACCAATAAAGCGTAAATACTTGCCGTGACCGGCAATGAAGATGAAGAACTCATAAGTCTCCTAAACGAGGCCAAGAAGTTCTGGATCAGCAACTTCAAAAATAGCGTATAGCGAATTCATGCTGAGATGAAGTTTTAATTTTTGATAAATTCATCAAGTTTCGTGCATAAAAAACAGACCTATGCAAAACATAGGTCTGTCCCAAGATATCTCAATACGACTTAAGCAATTTTGCGTAAGTCTTGCGCGATATCTAAATGTTTTTCAACATCAAACGCCGTATTTTTGCTGATCATTTTTTTCAAATGACGCATTTCTTTGGCTGCATTCACGGTAATCCCGCCAACGATCTGACCATCAGTCACACCGTACATCACGAATGAATTGTCTGCACCTTTGGCTGCATCCATTTCACCACGGATATGCCATTCAGCTGCGGCCATATCGCCGACAAACTGGAAGTTGATATTCAGCTGATCCGTCCAGAACCAGGCCGGATTGGCTTTCGGATGTTCCACCCCCATCACGTGACGCGCGAAGATGCCTGCTTGCAGGTTAGCATTTTCCCAGGTTTCCACACGGCGGTGATTGCCACAGTCACGTAACTGAGTCGCAACATCGCCTGCTGCATAAATATCAGCATTCGAGGTTTGGCAGTTTTCATTGACTTTAATCGCAACATCAACGTCCAAACCTGCATCTACGGCAAGCTGTGCATTTGGCACGACCCCGATCCCGTAAACTACAGCATCGGCACGCAGTTCTTCACCGCCTTCCAGCGTTACCACGACTTCTTCACCATCTAAACGGCAATCTGTAATCTTGGTTTCAAGACGCACATCGACCTGGTTTTGACGATGCTGCTCTAGCAGGAATTCGCTCAGGATTTGTGGTGAACAACGACCCATAACAATCGGACCCATTTCGATCACAGTCACCTGACAGTCTTTGTAACGTGCAGATGATGCCAACTCAAGACCAATCACGCCACCACCGATCAGGATGATACGGCGACCGGCTTGAAGTACAGGCACCAGTGCCTGTGAATCTTCCAGGTTACGAAGGGTATAGACGTGTTTACCCAAAGCATCGAAATTAGGCAAACGGCGCGCGGCACCACCTGTTGCAAGCAAGAGTTTGTCATAAGCAACAACATCACCGTTGAGGAGTTCAACCGTTTTCGCCTCGGCATTGATTTTCGCCACGCCATTACCGCGAATTGTTTCCACACCTAAATCTGCCAGTTTCTGTTCTGACAGGATTTCGATCTTGGTCTCTTCAGGTTTTAGAATCACATCTTTAGACAGCGGTGGACGCTCATAAGGAAGATGGCTTTCATCACCAATTAAGGTAATTTTGCCTTCATACTTGTTGCCACGAAGTTCTAAAATTGCGCTCGCACCTGCCTGGCCAGCACCTACGATCACGATGTTGTTTACGTTGCTCATTTTCTTAACCTTTTAACTCTGCAGATACGATACCGAAGCCGGCAATCCATTCGCTGATGTCTTCATAGCAATGCGTGGTCATTTCATACTCACCCATTTCGCTTAAGGCAGCGAAGGCAGCCATCCAAGAACGGACTTCCTGACCACCACGACCACCATCACGGCGGATTTCAGCTTCAGTCATCGCTTCTAATGTTGCAAAATCAGCGTTCTTGAAGGTTTCCAGCAGGGCAATATCCCATTCAGCATTCAAAGGCACGGCAACTGACGTATCCCCTGCTGCCAGCTTTTGACCCACTACAATAATTTTGGATTGACGTGCATGACGTGCTTCAGGCGTTGGATAACGACCTGCAATCAGGAACTCTTCCACTTCAGGCGGTACAGCACCCATTTGTGGTGTTGGTGGATCATGTGACAGACCACCAGTACCTAAAACAAGCACACGCTCGTTTTCAAGGTTTAAAGACTTGATGTATTGACCCACAGCACGGCCCAAAGCGATGGTACGCTTGGTAGTTGGCATCGGTGCTGCAGCGCCATTAATAAAAATTGGAATCGTTGGATAACGCTCAAGTTTGCCTTCACACAGGAAATGTAAGGGCTGAGTCACACCATGGTCGGCCTGCATACGGTATGAGTAGGCAACATCCACGCCTTCATCCAGTACACGTCGAACCAGATCTAATGCCTTGTCTTCAGGTACATCAATATGGTCATTGTCTTTACCATAATCCCAGTCACCCGCGGCTTTGGCACGAATACCGACACAGAAACTTGGCATCAGGTCATAGAAGAAACCATTAAAATGATCTGGACCAAAAGTGATGATCAGGGTTGGGTCGTAAGCTTTTACTTCAGCAGAGAGTTTTTCAAAAGCAGCACGAACTTTTTGCTCTTTTGATTGATCTTGAGGTGAAGCAAATTCCATTAAAGGACTGTGCGATGCACAAATAAGTTTAACGGCCATGAGAGACTCCTAGAAGGAAAGCAGCCCTGAGAGAAGAGGCTGCCGGTAAGTCCATTTGAATGAGACTAGATGTTTATTCGTCAAAGAAACCTGCACGTGGCTGACGTAGGCCACGAATACCCAAACCGCATTCTGCATTGATCAGAACACCAGTCAAAGGACGGTTGTTTTGACGAGATGCCAACAGCACGTATGAACCGGTCATATCTTCCGGTTCAGGCAAGAAATTCAGTGGCATGCCACGTGCAATTTTCTCAGGATCACGTGCATCGAGCAGGCCCACATTTTCCTGACCCAGCGATGCCGCACCTTTGATATTCACATTCATACCTGACGGTGCAACAGCGTTCACTCGTACTTTAGGCGCAAGCTCGTAAGCCAGTTCTTTCATAATCCCGACACCCGCATGCTTAGATGCAGTATATACAGGGCCTCCGCCAGCGGAGTACAGTGCCGAATTAGACAAAGTAAATATGATAGAACCTTCAGAAGCGATCAATGCATCCAGTGCAGCTTTCGCGCCCAAGATCAGAGACTTGGTATTAATACCCATAATCTCGTCAAAGGCTTTTTCCAGCTGCTCACCAGAGGTATTGACGATATCGGCATAGTGATCCCAAATACCGGCATTACCAACGAAACAATCGAGTTTACCGAAACGTTCCACAGTTGCTTGAACTGCACGAACGTTATCTGCATAGCTGGCTACATCACCTTCGATCGCAAGAACTTTTCCACCGAAGTGTTCATTTAAAGCATCGACTTTCGATTGTGAACGCTGAAGAACAGCGACTTGTGCACCTTCCTCAATAAAACGCTCTACCAAAGCCCAGCCTAAGCCTGAACCACCACCAGTAATAAGTGCAACTTCGCCTTGTAGCCAACCCATGATTACTCTCCTGCCATCTCTACAAACAATTGACCATCTTCAACAATCACTGGGAAAGTTTTGATTGGATCAGTTGCAGGTAGACATAATGCTTCACCTGTTTTTAAACAGAAACGTGCTGAATGCAATGGACATTCCACAGTACCGTCATCTTCCAGATAACCTTCAGACATAGAAGCATTACCATGACTGCATTTATCGTTCATAGCGAAGAATTCACCGCCATTGTTAAATACAGCCAGCGCTTCGATACCGTTTACACCACAATCTACTTTTAACGCTTCGCCTTCGTCTAATTCGTCAACTTGGCAAACAAAAATCTTATTCATTAGAAGAACACACTCAGGTTATGTGAGCTATATGTCGCTTGATCAAGCGTGATCTTACGGTTGAAGATCTGGAAGCCGAGGCCGCCTTCAACTTTACGGATCTTGTCATGACGTTTACCGCAGTAAATGACAATGTCTTTCTCTTTTTGCGTACGATATAGCAAATAGGTTACGTACACGTCGTATTCGCCTTCAACTTCAGTTGGCTCTACGATCACGTTGCTCACCATGTGGGTGGTACGTGATGGAGGCTCTTCAGCCCAAGCCATACCGGTTTCCAGACGCGCTACACGACGCTCTAAAAGGTCTTTCGAATCGTTGAACACCCAAGTTGTAGGTGGTTCAACTGAACGACGACGATCACGGGTTTGTGCGTTTGGCGTGGTACGTAGCGTGTAAGAAATATCTTCAGCTAAGGTATCTAACCATTCGCGGAATTTCCAATCGTCTAGCAATTTTGCTTCGCGATACAGGAACTGACTAATTTGGTGATGAAGTTCTAAGCTGATTTGACTCATTTCATAAGCTCCTTCTCATATTCGTCAGCTGCTTTTTCCACGTCTCCCCATTTTTCATGGATCAATAAATCTGCCCAGCGGCGGTACATACCACGTGCTGCAGTTTCAGAGAAAATGTAGTTGGTGATACCCGGGATACCATCTTCACGTACTTTTTCGTTGCCTTTACCCATTTCCATAATGAGTTTGTTTTGACGCGCTTTATAACCACGTAAAACTTTTTGAATCTCGATCCAGTTTTCAGAGTCATCTTGCTCTAGGAAACCGGCTGGACCAAAGGCACGCGTTGCAGAACGTTCAAATGCTTCTTTCACTTCTTGAGATGCTTCAGCATCTGCGATACAGAATGCCCACACTTCAGTTTTGTTTGGACCACGTGGGTGCCATACGCGAAGTGTTGCAGTACCGTTCAACCAAGACAAAGTTGGGAACATGGTGTTGTGCCCTGCAAGACGCAGTGCACGAGTCTCGCCTAGGCGCTCTTTAACTTCGTCGTAAGTTTCACGGAAGTAGTTGGCAACTTCACCGTCAACCCATACGTTTGCATCTGGTTTTTCAGTAAAGAAGAAGCCTGAACCGTGACCACGTGAACCGTATTGGATCGCGTCTTTAGCCGTTTCCCAAACTGGACGAGCAGTTTGCGCAGCACCTAATTTCTTAGATGATTCGTCGTCTGGTTTCGCACCCAATACTTGGATCGCAGAAGCGTGAGAGAACAATGCGTGGTATTGGTCAGATGCGAACTGTTCCGCTGCAAACTTCCAGTTACATTCGATTTCCCACTTATGTACACCACCAATGATTTCCGTACCACCTGGACGACGGTCAATAACGCCATCTAAGTACCACGCGATATCGCCCATGTATTCTTCAAGATCAGGCGTGGTTTCATCCCAACAAGCGAATACCAAGCCTTTGTAAGACTTCACACGATTCACTTCAACCAGACCCCATTGCTCTTTACATGCACCATGCGGATAAGCACGATCTTCCAGCGGGATATCTTTTAAAGAACCGTCAATGCCGTATGACCAGCCGTGGTACGGGCAAGTAAATGCACGGGTATTACCACAGTCAGCGAAGCTTACACGCATAGAGCGGTGACGACACTGGTTTAAAAATGCTTTGATTGAGCCATCTTTTTGACGTGCCACAATGATTGGATCTTCACCCATGTAGGTGTTGAAGAAATCACCAGCCTTAGGAATTTGGCTTTCATGGCAAAGGAATAACCAAGTACGACCGAAAACACGTTCGAGTTCTAATTCGTAAATGTCAGGATCTGTATAAATAGATGGCGTAATACGTCCATTTTGTGCATCGACTAAAGCATCGATTTCGCGCACATCAATTTTTCCACTCATGAAAAGCTCTCCTGTGACCTATCTTTGGCACAAAGTAATAGACTCAACTTTTCAACGATGATGGATTTGACAGCGTTTTTCGGGAAATATTTTTTTTGTTTCAATTAAGAGCTTAAAACAATTATTAAGCACGTGAATTTTTATATTAAAACATCTATTAATTCCGCCAGAGCATTTAGTTTATGAATGGGAAAATAATCTTCACGACATAGTTGTTTATAGATTATACTTTGAGGAAATTATAGTAAGACATTTTTTGGATTACTCTTTGGGTTGATGACATGGAATTACGACACCTTCGCTACTTTATCACCGTTGCTGAAGAGCTCAATTTTAGTAAGGCAGCACTTAAACTTTATACGGCTCAACCCTCACTTAGCCAGCAAATCAAAGACCTGGAAGAAGATGTCGGGGTAAAGCTACTCAACCGGACCAAACGTAAAGTAGAGCTGACCGAAGAAGGCGCCGTATTCCTGGAACAGGCTCGTCTCACCCTTGCACAGGCAGATAAAGCCGTTGCCATGGCACGTCAGGTGTCACAGGCCAAACAGCAAATGCTCCGTATCGGTTTTGTACCGGTGGCCGAGATGAAAATCTTCCCCTATATCTTGCCAAATCTACGTGTACAGAACCCGGATTTAAAAATTGAACTGCTCAGCCTGAACAACAATGAGCAGATGCGTTTGTTAAAAAAAGGCGATCTGGATCTGACATTTACCCGTCATAATTTCAATAGTGATGAAATTGAAAGCCAGTTCGTGATTCGTGAACCGCTGATTTTTCTCCTGCCTAAAGATCACCCTTTAGCAAAACACGAAAGAATTCCTTTTAAAGCATTGAATGGTATTGATTTTATTATTCCATCAGCAGAGCAGTCATTGACCCTGAACCAGGCAATTCTGGACTTTGCCAAAGCCCACGGTATTGAATTCAATATTGTGCAAAAGGCCGATAATATTTTATTTAATATCAACTCGATCGGAATGGGCTTGGGCTGTACCATTTTGCCTGGATATATTGCACCACTGACCATGGACAATACCGTGATTCGTCCGCTAGACGTAGAGTTGCCCTATTTAGACCTGTATGTCAGCTACCATAAAAACAACAAATCCTATGCCGTCAGCAAATTTCTTGAACTTTTGACCCGTGTGTTCTATCTGGATATTAACCGTAGTGAACAAAATTAATCCCATTTCTTCCTCTCATTAAGCCTATGCCATTCAACTTTTGACAGGCATGTGCTTTTTTTTGTTTTATTATTTTATGCTTAAGAATTCAATTTTAATTTAATTTTTTGATAAAGGATCTATTTCTAGCATTTAAATTTGTCACTTGACCTCGACCAAAATTGTGTATTTTTAGCTCTAAATGTGCTGCATTTACCACTTAAGTCTAATAAAGTTTCATTCGGATTTTTCTCAGTTTAAATAGCTCAAACCTATAAAAATTATTAGATTTTTAGATTTATCCAAATAAATGAGAATCAAACTCACTTAAGCACCCTGCCTTAAATATTTCCGATATAAAAAAGGATGACCGAAGCCATCCTTTTTTAAAACTACATTCAGCTTATTTTACGCCGTGTACAGCCAGGTAGTTTTTGATCACAGTGTTGAATTCGTCTGCTTTTTCAACTTGAGACCAGTGACCGCATTGGCTGAAGATATGTGCATCAGCATTTGGTACGATGTTCAGGATGTCCCAAGTACGAGAAACCGGAATCACCACGTCTTGCGTACCATGAATCAGCAATACAGGCACAGTAATGTCTTTCATTTTTTCGAAATCTAATGGGAACTCGAAACGGTCACGGTCACGTGCGCCAACCACATCCATTAAACGATTTGATGCATAGTCATTTGCAGCAGAAGCAAAACGTACTTTTACCAGTTCATCTGTAATCAGGTCTTTGTTCACGACAAACATAGAAAGGGTTTTCTTGATCCCTTCTTCTGTAAGAACTGGGTTTGCATGAGCTTTGAGTGCAGCAGTCTGTTTTGCACCACCCGTACCCATAGACACGATACCCAAAATGCGATCTGGATAATCCAGTGCCATCTGGAATGCTAACCAGCCACCCAGAGAGTTGCCGACCAACCAGGTTTTTTCGATACCCAAAGCGTCTAGCGTACGGATCGCATGATCTACCCAGGCACGGATACCATATTCAGTACCCGGTGCAACTACAGTCTGGCCATAACCAATGGTATCAATCGCGATACAACGCGCCTGCTCACCAATTTGTGGCAGGTTTAACCACCAGTTTGCCGCAGCCGATACACCCGTACCTGAACCGTGTAAAAATAGAATAGGCGTACCTTCACCAATTTCGTGGTAATGGGTCAACTCGCCTTCAGCGGTTTCAATCCATTTATCTTCTAAGCCAAAGAATGGATCTGTTTGATAGTCAGGGATTTGAACAGTGCTCATATTGCTTCCTCTTACAGTCTTTCGCTTGCGTGTCCCTCTATTTTCAAGAATTCGACGTCAAGTTGACTCATTAAAATGACTTGTGTACACCCTTATATTAACCGCTCAGCCGCAGCAAACTGATACAAAATTACGATTGCATCCTACAAAATAGATATAACTTAAATGCTTGTTTTATTTATTAATTTAAAATTGAACCCTATTCAGTTTAAGCCTTTAATGGAACAATGGAACGCTTAAACCAAAAAGCAGCCAGAAGACTGACTGCTTTTAAAATATACGGGTATTAGAATTCATGCGTATAAGTGGTGGCGACACGGTATTCTTGCAGGTCTGGTTTTGCTGGATTGGCAAAATTCACATCAATATACATCGCCTGTACACCCAAACCTTTTAATTTACCTTCTGGCACAGTGTAGTTCACGATGGCATTCACTTCATCCGTATTGAAGTTCTGACCTTGATACGCCCCAGTACCTTTCTGATCATAACCTTTGAAATATACGGCTGTTGCGTTTAAGCCTTTTGCACCCATTTCAGAGAAGTCATAGCCATAAGAAACACTCCATGACTTTTCTTCTGGTGCGGTAAAGATCGCTACCCCCCAGTTCGCCAGATAAGGCTGTGGCACCCAGCCACCCAATGTCGGGAATGCACTATCACCAAACATTTGCTGGTAACCCACACCTACGCTATGTGCACCATGATTCACTTTTGCAGCGACAGATAATGCCTGGTTATCGATCTCACCATACAGCTTGTCACCTGACTCCGAGTTATCGAAGTAACGGATATGGCTATCTAATTTGGTTTTTTCACCAAGCGCAGTTTTGTAATTGACACCCAGATAATGCTGTTGGTAAATGTCTTGAACATCAGCATACCAGTAGCTCGCCCCTACTTCTTTAGTAAGCTGGTGGTCTACACCCGCAATCCACATGCCATCAGCTTCAGCACCCGTATCATAGAAACTTGGTGGAGCAAATTTAGTTAAATCACGGAACTGGTTGTCATAACGGTTGTTAATACCATCAATATACGCCAGAGTTAACTTGGTATCTTTAAGGTCTTTAGACTCTAACCAGGCACCACTGTAAGTCGTCAATAACTGACGGGATGGATCGAATACCAAGACTGGAGATACCGGCAATAACTCGCCGACTTTCAGCTCAGTTTGTGACACTTTAGCTTTTAAGGTCGCGCCAACTTTACCAAAATGGTCTTTTGATTCTTTGCCATCGTGCGGTAAAACCCAGTCCGGATTTTTATCACGGCCATTGAGTTTGACGGCATGTTGCACCAGTACATCAGCACCGACCTGCACACCACCACCGATATCGTGATAACCCGACTTGGCATCCAGAGTCACGCCTTGTGACCAAGAACCCCAATTACGTGATGAGTAGTCATCTTGATACTGACGGTCTAGATAAAAGTTTTTAAATTTGAGTTGAACATTGCTGTCGTCAATAAAATCTGCATTCGTTGCAGTTGTCCCTAAAGTTGCTGTCGCAGCAAGCATTGCAATCCATAAATTGTGACGACGCATGATGAGTTCCCCATTCAGCTGATAAAATCCATGCAGCCATCATGCGCAAGTCGGTTTAAATAAAAAATCCGACCACAGTATTAAACTTTTGCTCTTTTAGCTCTTCATATTCCAAGCCCAGATTTAAGCGCTCAATCTCTTAGATTTTAAACCGATTAAAGAAAATAAAAATTTGACCGGATATTTAATTTATTTTTTTGTTTTCTCTATTAATAAGCGTAATTTTTTTTAAAATATTAGATCTCTTGCGAAAGTTAATTTAAGAGCATCCAATTCACCATTCCAGCAATTAAATTCATTCTTAGACCAAATCGTTTCCGTC
>NZ_JAMXXM010000010.1:0-99696 GCF_024129715.1 Acinetobacter lwoffii | reverse complement strand
AGTACGTGCCATTGAAAATATAGAAATAAAAATAACTCAAAGGAGGATTTTAAGTATTTAAAACCAATTCTTCAAATGAGGACACGCCCTAATCAAAAGATCAGGGCTTTTTATATTTCACCAACGCATCAGATAAACTCAAGCTAGCAAACCACTAGCCACAATACAGAGTCCATTTCCAATATAATTAAAAGGTAATTCGCTGATAATCACGGTATTGCGGTGTCCAGAAATTACGTTCAATAGCCAACTGCAATTCTTCTACACTGACTTTCGGTGCTACCCCATCTTCAATCGCAGCAAGCGCCACTTTTAAGGCAATCTGCTTCGAAATCGACTGTAAACAATCCAGATTTGGCAATAAATCTGCCTGAGGATCTTTCAGTTTCGGAGAACAGTCCGCCAAGGCATTACTCGAGGCCATGAGCATATTATCCGTGACACGTTTTGCACCTGAAGCAACTACACCCAAACCAATGCCCGGAAAGATATAAGAGTTATTGCATTGTGAAATATGATGAATCTGCCCCTGATAATTCACTGGTGCAAATGGGCTACCCGTCGCAATCAACGCTTTGCCCTTGGTCCATTGCAAGATATCTGCCGGAACAGCTTCTACGCGGGAAGTCGGATTGGATAAAGGGAAAATAATCGGTTGCACACTGTTTTCAGCCATGGCTTCAATCACTTCCTGAGTGAATAGACCTGGCTGTCCAGATACGCCTATCAGTACCGTCGGTTTGGCACGCTTAACTACATCTAGCAGAGAAATCATGCTCTCAGCATCTGCCCAGCTTTCTACATTTTCAAGAGGCTGTGCCAGTTTGCGCTGGAAGTCCAGTAAATTCGGCTGATTTTCTGTGATCAGACCAAAGCGGTCGACCATAAACACGCGTGCACGCGCTTCAGCATCACTTAAACCCTCAGCAACCATTTGCTTAATGATCTGTTCTGCAATCCCGCAACCAGCTGAACCAGCACCCAGGAAAGTAACCACCTGATCTTTGAGCTGTTTACCTGCTGCACGCGAAGCAGCAATCAGGCTGCCGACAGACACTGCTGCGGTGCCCTGAATATCATCATTAAAACAACAGATTCGATCACGATATTTTTCCAGCAAAGGCATGGCATTTTTCTGTGCAAAGTCTTCAAACTGAATTAAGGCATCTGGCCAGCGCTGTTGAATCGCCCGAATCACCGTCTCGACAAAAGCATAGTATTCATCGCCGCTGATTCGTGGTTCACGCCAGCCCATATAAATCGGGTCATTTAACAACTGCTGATTATTGGTACCGACATCAAGAGTAATCGGTAAGGTATAGGCCGGACTGATCCCGCCACATGCGGTGTAGAGTGCCAGTTTTCCAATGGGAATCCCCATACCACCGATGCCTTGATCTCCAAGACCCAAAATGCGCTCACCATCTGTAATCACAATCACTTTCACGTTCTTTTTATTGATATTGTGAATAATCTGGTCGATCTGATCACGGTCAGGATAGGAAATAAAGATCCCACGATGACGGCGATAAATATCAGAAAAGCGCTGACATGCCTCACCCACAGTCGGGGTATAGATAATCGGCATCATCTCACTGAGGTGATTTTCAATCAGATGGTAAAACAGGGTCTCATTGGTATCCTGAATATTCCGCAAATAAATATGCTTGTTAATATCACTGCTAAAAGCACAATACTGCTGATAAGAACGCTGACTTTGTTCTTCAATCGTCTCGGTGACATGAGGAATCAAGCCATGCAAGTTAAAGCTTCTACGCTCTTCTTCAGAAAATGCAGAGCCTTTATTGAGTAGTGGGAGTTCTAGCAGAGTATTTCCAGCATAAGGAATATATAAAGGGCGTTTACTGTTCAAATTTTCTCTGGGCATTATTTAACTCATCTAATCAATCTTCGGCAGTTCTGCCAAAATAGTCACATCACTTTGTTTATTTTATATAGCTTAGCCTGATTTTAAGCTGTTAGGTCATTTAGCAAATTTATAATACTTGTAGCAGGATTTTATAATCTGATAACACTCATTTTCAGCCTAGGTTTTGGACGGTTTCTAAAATTAATCCCTATTCGTATTTTTAATTTAAATCGGCAGCAAGATCTGTTTGACAAAAAACCTCAGCTCATCAAGGATAAAGCATAAATTTAATAAGATGAACGAGTATAAAAATGAGTGAACTGCAACCGCTTTATCAGCTCGATATTCTGGGGACAGGCTATGAACAAGCGACCTTAAACTTTCCCGATGATTATGAGGGCAAAGTCGTAGCAACCCTGATCCGTAAAAAAGCAGCCCAACCCACAAAAAAAGCAGTTTTATATATTCACGGCTTTATCGATTATTTTTTTCAGACCGAAATGGCAGAGCGCTTTAATCAGCATGGTTTTGATTTTTATGCGCTGGATTTGAGAAAGTACGGACGTTCGATTCTGCCGCATCAAAAATATTATAACGTCTATGACCTAGCTGAATATGATGCAGAAATTACCCAAGCCCTCGACATTATAGCAGCTGAGGGCCACGATGCTGCCCTGCTCTGTGGTCATTCTACCGGCGGCCTGACCACGACCTTATATGCGGCACATCATCCGCAGCACCCTTTAATCAAAGCGCTTTGGGTCAATAGTCCATTTTATGACTTCAATATGAATCCAATCAAACGTGCGCTTGGCATTCCGCAACTGAGCAGACTGGCTAAAATTTTTCCCAATCTTAAATTTCCAAGCGAGCTGAACAAGTGGTATGCCACCAGCCTGCATAAGGATTTAAAAGGCGAATGGGACTTCAGTCTGGACTGGAAAAAGACCCGCTACCCGATGGTTCGGATCAGTTTTATTCGTGCCATTCATGAGGCACAGAAAGAAATTCATCGCGGTGTTCAGCTCGATATTCCGGTATTGATCATGCATTCGCATCAGACCTTATATCCTAAAAAATGGGGCAAAGCCGCACAGAGCAGCGATGTAATTCTAGGCATTAAAGACATTCAGAAATATGCCAAAAAAATTAAAGGCGATGTCACGGTTCAAAGTATTCAGAACGGTTTACATGATCTGGTACTTTCAGAGCAATCTGTTCGTGAGCAGGTTTATCAGCAACTGTTTCAATGGCTGCATGACAAAGGGCTTTAGATAAACGTGGAAGGAGAAATGAAACTTACCATCATTTCTCCTGCTTGGCTTCTTTTGAATCCTTATTAGGTTGGAATGTAATTAAGCACATTGAAAATATGCCAATCTTTCGATGTTTCACAACTTCTATAACCCATTGTTTTTAAATTTAAGAATTGAAATTTATAACTTTTATTCTTCTACCACTTGTCTCGAAATATTGTCTTTTGTAGCAAGCCTGTAAACAAACAACCGTCCGTCTTTTTCCCTCTTTATAGTAGAGCTGAATGCAGAAGCGCCTATATTTTTTGATCGGCAACATGCGCGCAGCCTGCACCACTAACAATCATATAAAGGAATAGATTATGCGTTATGCAGACCCCAATACTGACGGTTCAAAAATTCAATTTAAAGCACAATACGATAATTTTATTGGCGGCGAATGGGTCGCTCCGGTCAAAGGTGAATACTTTGACAATCTCTCTCCGGTAGATGGCAAAGTCTTTACCAAAGTGCCGCGCTCTTCTGTAGAAGACATTGAGTTGGCGCTTGATGCAGCGCATAAAGCCAAAGAGCAATGGAACCGGTCATCACCGACCACCCGCTCCAATATCCTGCTGAAAATTGCAGATCGTCTGGAACAAAATCTGGAACTGCTGGCTGTGGCAGAAACCTGGGACAATGGCAAACCGATCCGTGAAACACTGGCTGCCGATATTCCGCTGGCCATTGACCATTTCCGTTATTTTGCCGGCTGTATCCGTGCACAGGAAGGCGGCATTTCCGAAATCGATGAAGATACCATTGCTTATCATTTTCATGAACCGTTGGGCGTCGTGGGTCAAATTATCCCGTGGAACTTCCCGATTCTGATGGCTGCCTGGAAACTGGCACCTGCCCTAGCTGCAGGTAACTGTATCGTGTTGAAACCTGCAGAACAGACTCCGGTCAGCATTCTGGTGCTGGCTGAACTGATTCAGGATATTTTGCCACCGGGTGTCCTGAATATCGTCAATGGTTATGGGGTTGAAATCGGTCGCCCGCTAGCCACCAACCCACGCATTGCCAAGATTGCCTTTACCGGCTCAACCGCAGTGGGTCAGCTGATCATGCAATATGCCACCGAAAATATTATTCCGGTGACGCTGGAACTGGGGGGTAAATCACCGAATCTGTTCTTTGCCGACATCATGGATCAGGAAGACGATTATCTGGACAAAGCGCTGGAAGGCTTTGCCATGTTTGCCCTGAACCAGGGTGAAATCTGTACCTGCCCTTCCCGGGCCTTGGTACAGGAAAGTATTGCCGATGAATTTCTGGCGCGTGCAGTAGAGCGGGTGCAACGGATTAAGACTGGTCATCCCCTGGATACTGACACCATGATTGGTGCGCAAGCCTCACAGGAACAGCAGGACAAGATTCTGGGCTGTATTGCCACTGGCCGTGAAGAAGGTGCACAGATCCTGACCGGTGGTGAAGCACGTCAGGAAGTCGGTCAAGGTTTCTATATTGAACCGACCATCTTTAAAGGCACCAATGACATGAAGACCTTCCAGGAAGAAATCTTCGGGCCTGTACTGGCTGTGACCACCTTTAAAGACTTTGATGATGCGATCAAGATTGCCAATGATACGATTTATGGTTTAGGTGCCGGTGTCTGGTCACGCTCAGCGCATACCTCCTACCGTGCAGGACGCGCGATTCAAGCGGGTCGGGTCTGGACCAACTGTTATCATATTTATCCTGCACATGCGGCTTTCGGTGGCTATAAAAAATCAGGGATTGGTCGTGAGAATCACAGAATGATGCTGGATCATTATCAACAGACCAAAAACCTGCTGGTGAGTTATTCAACCAAACCGGCTGGTTTCTTCTAAGTATGAATTTTCTCAAAAGCGAACTGCGGTTCGCTTTTTTGTTTTATTCAAGTTTTTTAATATCTGGTAAATTTTTCTGCTCTTGATCGTTGACCAGCAAAATAAAAGTCTGAAAATCACAAAAACAGGAATAAAACTGTATAAAAAACAAATTAATACTTTAACTTAGAAGGACTTCGCCTAAGTTTTTCATTTTTTATGCATTTTAACTGTTCAAAAAACCTGCATAAAGCCCTGGCTTTCATTTAAAGTCGGCTTTTCATGTTTATCAAGACTGTGTATAACAATGAACCACTAGAGGGAAAGCAATAAGCATAGGCAAAATTGCGCAAAAAGCGTTAGACTATGTACCCAATAATGTCATGATTCGGTCTGATCAAGATCAAAAAAGAAGGTGAAGGTTGATGCCGCTCAATACTGTTGAAGAGCTTGTAGCAGATATCCGTGCAGGAAAAATGGTCATCCTGATGGATGATGAAGACCGTGAAAATGAAGGCGATTTGGTGATTGCTGCCACACACGTACGTCCTGAAGACATCAACTTCATGATCACCCATGCACGTGGTCTGGTCTGCCTGACTTTAAGTAAAGAGCGTTGCCAGCAGTTGAATCTGCCGTTAATGGTGGATGCCAATGGTGCCCAGCATGGGACCAATTTCACCCTGTCGATTGAAGCGGCTGAAGGTATTTCTACCGGTATTTCTCCGGCTGAACGTGCGCACACGATTCAAACTGCTGTGGCTGCTCATGCCAAACCGGCAGATATTGTACAGCCAGGACATATCTTCCCGCTGATGGCGCAACCAGGCGGTGTCTTGCACCGTGCCGGACATACTGAGGCAGGTTGTGATCTTTCCCGTTTGGCAGGACTGGAACCGGCATCAGTCATTTGTGAAATCATCAATGAAGATGGCACCATGGCGCGCCGTCCGGATCTTGAAGTGTTTGCTGAAAAGCATGGCCTGAAAATCGGTACTATTGCCGATCTGATTCATTACCGCATGACCAATGAACAGACGGTTGAGCGTATTGATCAGCAAAGTATTGATACTGAATACGGCAGCTTTGACCTGTACCGCTATCGTGAACTGGGTAACCCGGATATCCATTTGGCCTTGGTCAAAGGTGAGCCTAAAGAGGGTGTGACCACAGTGCGTGTACATGGTTTTAACCCGACCCGCGACTTGCTCAAACTGAAGAAACAGGATGGCGAGCCGGCCTGGAACCTGGATCGTGCCTTGAAAGAAATTTCCAACAGTGATCGTGGTGTACTGGTCTGGATTGGCCAACACCATTTACAGGACCTGGGTCCAGCATTAGATACCCTTAAAGCACCAAAAAATGTAAAATCAAATTCTGCACTGTCTCAGCAGTATCAGACCATTGGTGTGGGTGCACAAATTTTGCGTGATTTAGGCGTTGAAAAAATGAAGCTGCTGAGCTCTCCATTGCGTTTCAATGCCCTGTCAGGCTTTAACTTAGAAGTGGTAGAATACATCACCGCACAACAAACATCTTAAGAAATCATCGAGGTTGTTATGGCAGTTCGCCGTATTGAAGGTATGTTACATCTCGCGAACGAAGACCGTTATGCGATTTTAGTTGGTCGTTTTAACAGCTTTGTGGTTGAACATCTGTTAGAAGGTGCCATTGATACATTGAAACGTCATGGTGTATCAGAGGATAATATTACTGTTGTTCATGCACCTGGTGCCTGGGAACTTCCTGTAGTTGCGAAAAAACTGGCAGCTTCAGATCGTTTCGATGCCATCATCGCGCTTGGCGCCGTGATTCGTGGTAGCACGCCTCACTTCGATTTCGTTGCAGGCGAATGTGCCAAAGGTTTAGGCGTGGTTGGCCTGGACACTGGCTTACCTGTAATTAACGGTGTACTCACTACGGACAGTATTGAACAAGCGATTGAACGCTCTGGAACAAAAGCAGGCAATAAAGGTAGCGAAGCTGCCCTGACTGCGATTGAAATGGTTAACTTGTTAAAGGCTATTTAACGCTATGTCGCAAACACTTCAAGCAACTTATGCAGCAAAACGTAAAGCACGTCGCTTTGCTGTACAAGGAATTTATGAATGGCAAATGAGCCACAATCCGGTGCATGAGATTGAAGCACGTACGCGTGTGGAAAATGCCATGCACAAAGTGGATCTGAGCTATTATCATGAATTGTTGACTCAAGTGGTTGCCAATCATGAAGCATTGGATGCGCTCTTAATCCCGGTACTCGATCGCGAACTTTCAGCACTTGACGGTGTTGAACTTGCGACCCTTCGCCTTGGTGCATATGAACTCAAAGAACATCTTGAGATTCCATATCGCGTCGTTCTAGATGAAGCGATCGAGTTGGCTAAACATTTTGGCGGTGCCGATAGCCATAAATACATCAATGGTGTATTGGATCGTTTAGCGACAACTTTGCGTGCAGCAGAAAAACAGCAATCTAACTAATAGCGTAGATTTGTTGTATGGCTGAATTTTCGATTATCGACACCTATTTCAATCGCAAGAATGCCAATTCTGTCGATCTGGGCGTCGGTGACGATTCAGCCTTGCTCACCCCCCCTCCTCAGCAACAACTGGTCATCTGTGCCGACACCCTGGTTGCTGGACGCCATTTTCCAATAGACACCGATCCGCATGCGATTGGCTGGAAATCTGTGGCTGTCAATTTATCTGATATTGCCGCGATGGGCGCAACCCCGCACAGTATTTTACTCGCATTGAGCCTACCCCAAATTGATCATGACTGGCTAAAAGCTTTTAGTCAGGGTTTGTACGATTGCTGTGATCAATTTGGCGTGAACTTAATCGGTGGTGATACCACTCAAAGTCCTCATTTAACCCTGTCTGTTACTGCATTAGGCTGGGTGGACATTGGTCAAGCCATTACACGCTCAGGTGCAAAACCGGGTGATTTGATCTGTGTCAGTGGAACTGTCGGTGATGCAGCTTTTGCACTACAGCATCTTGGTCATCCACTACAAAAACGTCTGGACTATCCAACGCCACGTTGTCAGCTCGGTGCCGCCCTAAAAGGTCTGGCGCATAGCATGATTGATATCTCGGATGGTTTGGCACAAGATCTTGGACATATTCTCAAAGCTTCTCAAGTCGGTGCAAAGCTGCAACTCGAAAACTTACCGATCAGTCCTACCCTGCATGCCTTAAACAATGAGCAAAAATGGCAATATGCCCTCGCTGGTGGCGACGATTACGAATTATGCTTTACAATAAGCCCGCAAAATTACGAAAAATTATTGCAAAAACAACTTGATGTTTCGATTAGTATAATCGGCACAATTCAGCAGCAACACGGCTTAACTTTTGAAAAAGATGGCGTAGATCATTCACTTCAATTTAATGGGTATCAACATTTTGCATAAGCCTCCAATTCTTTTTAAAACTATGACTTGGCCAGAACGTTTTATTGTGTTCTGTGGTGTGGGCTTTGGTTCTGGTTTAAGTCCTAAAGCACCTGGTACCACTGGTTCCGCTTTTGCACTATTATTTGTACCAGTTTGGCTTGCAATCGGCTTCACAAACACCATCTTGGCGATTATGATCATGTCCCTGATTGGTATTTATATTTGTGACAAAACAGCAAAAATTATGGGCGTACATGATGATGGGCGCATCGTCTGGGATGAATTTGCAGGACAATCCATCACATTTTTGCCCCTGATCTACTTAGGCCAGATGAACTGGTTATGGTTATTCATCGGTTTTGCGCTATTCAGATTATTTGATATCTGGAAACCTTGGCCGATCCGGGTGATTGACCGTCAAGTGGACGGTGGCTTCGGCATCATGCTGGATGACATTATTGCCGGTCTTTGGGCGGCTCTTTGTATTTTGCTTTATTTTTACTTCACCGTGGCATAAGCCATATTTAGGATTAGAACATGTCAACGACTGTTATTATTCTTGCTGCAGGTAAAGGCACGCGCATGCGTTCAAGCTTACCGAAAGTATTACAACCTCTTGCAGGACGTCCTTTACTGGGTCATGTCATTGAAACGGCAAAAAAATTAAACGCAGATAATATTATTACCATTTATGGTCATGGTGGTGACCTTGTTCAAACAGCATTTGCACAACAGGATATTAAATGGGTAGAACAGGCTGAACAGCTGGGTACCGGACATGCGGTACAGATGACCTTGCCTGTCCTGCCTCACGACAGCGTATCGCTGATTCTTTCCGGCGATGTACCGTGCATTAATCCTGTGACCTTGCAAAAATTACTCGATGCCACCGCAGAAACCGGTATTGGTCTGGTGACCCTTACCCTGCCGGATGCCAATGGTTATGGTCGTATTGTCCGTGAAAATGGTGAAATCCAGGCTATTGTTGAGCACAAAGATGCTTCCGAAGAGCAACGTCAGATTAAAGAAATCAATACCGGTATTTATGCGGTCAGCAATGCCAAACTGCATCAATGGCTGCCAAGTTTAAGTAATGACAATGCTCAAGGTGAATATTACCTGACGGATATCGTCGCGATGGCTTTGGCAGATGGTATGCAAGTTGCATCTGTAGAACCTGAAATGGCTTTTGAAGTTGAAGGGGTCAATGACCGTGTGCAGCTAGCTGCTTTAGAGCGTCAGTTCCAAGCTTATCAAGCCAAACAGCTAATGCAGCAAGGCGTACATCTGATTGATCCAAGCCGCTTTGACTTGCGTGGCAATTTAACTGTCGGCCAGGATGTCCGCATTGATATCAACGTGATTATCGAAGGTGATTGCGAGCTCGGCGACAACGTTGAAATTGGCGCTGGCTGTATTATCAAGAATACCAAGATTGCAGCTGGCACCAAGGTTCAGCCATATAGTATTTTCGATAGCGCCATCGTGGGTGAAGATACCCAAATTGGACCTTTTGCACGACTACGTCCGGGTGCACAACTGGCCAATGAAGTACATATTGGTAACTTCGTTGAAGTCAAAAATACCACGATTGGTTTAGGCTCTAAAGCCAACCACTTTACCTACCTGGGTGATGCAGAAGTTGGCAGTGGTTCAAACATCGGTGCAGGGACTATTACCTGTAATTATGATGGTGCGAATAAATTTAAAACGATTATTGGTGATCAAGCCTTTATTGGCTCGAACAGTTCATTGGTGGCACCTGTGAAAATTGGCAACGGTGCCACAGTGGGTGCAGGCTCAACGATTACCCGTGATGTGGAAGACAACAGTTTGGCAGTAGAACGCTCTAAGCAATTTGCCAAAGAAAACTATCCACGTCCACAAAAAATCAAGAAATAAGGGGAATAAATATGTGTGGTATCGTTGGTGGCATTGCAGAACGTAGCATTACCAATATTTTGATCGAAGGCTTAAAACGCCTGGAATACCGTGGTTATGATTCAGCAGGTTTGGCACTTATCAATAATAGCCAAGTCCTACGTGAACGCCGTGTCGGTAAGGTCGCGAACCTTGAACAAGCTGTGAATGAATCACAGATTAGCGGTTCACTCGGCATCGCGCATACACGCTGGGCGACCCATGGTAAACCGACTGAAGAAAATGCCCATCCGCATATTTCTGAAAATGTGGCAGTGGTGCATAACGGAATTATCGAAAACTATCAGGAACTCAAAGATGATCTTGAAGCTTTGGGCTATGTGTTTACCTCACAGACTGATACTGAAGTGGTTGCCCATCTGATCAATGATGCACTGAAATCTACCCCGAGCCTATTAGAAGCTGTACGCCAAGTCGTTCCACAACTGAAAGGTGCCTATGCACTGGGTATCATACATACTGATCATCCAGATGAACTGATTACCGTACGTGAAGGTTCTCCACTGGTGATTGGTGTCGGGATTGGCGAGAACTTTATCAGCTCTGACCAGCTTGCGCTACTCCCGATTACCAACCGTTTTATTTATCTTGAAGAAGGTGATATTGCGCGTTTGACTCGCACCACCATTGAAGTCTTTGTCGATGGTCAACTGGTTGATCGTCCGGTCAAGGAACTGGATGCTGCAGTCAGCAATGCTTCTAAAGGTGAATACAAGCACTACATGCTCAAAGAAATTTATGAGCAGCCTGAAGCGATCAAACAGACCATTTCCCAAGCTTTAAATGGCAATGACCTGCGTGAAGATTTCCTTGCCAGTGCGGAACAAGACTTTTCAAAAATTCAGCAAATCCAGATTATTGCCTGTGGTACCAGCTATCATGCCGGCATGATCGCCAAATACTGGTTTGAACAATTAATTGACCTGCCTTGCCAAGTCGAGATTGCCAGCGAATTCCGTTATCGCACTCCGGTGATTGTGAATCACACGCTGTATGTGTGTATTTCCCAATCTGGTGAAACTGCCGACACCTTAGCTGCATTACGTGATACGCAAAAACGTGCGGCAGCTAAAGGACTGGACATCACTACGATGACCATCTGTAACGTGGCGACCTCTTCGATGGTGCGTGAAACTCAGCATAGTCTATTAACGCTGGCAGGTCCTGAAATTGGTGTAGCTTCAACCAAAGCCTTTACCACCCAGCTTGCTGCATTGATGCTATTGGTACTCAAAATCGGTTCTGTGAAAAATACTATTTCCACAGAACAAATGACGGAGATCACCACAGAACTTTGGCATACGCCTAAAGTGATTCTGGATACCTTGCGTCATGATGATGAGATTCTACGCCTTTCTGAACTGTTTGTTGAAAAGCAGCATTGCCTGTTTTTGGGCCGCGGTACGCACTTCCCGATCGCTCTGGAAGGTGCACTCAAGCTAAAAGAAATTTCATATATTCACGCTGAAGGTTATGCTGCAGGTGAGTTGAAACACGGACCATTGGCACTGGTTGACAATGACATGCCGGTGGTGATTCTGGCGCCACAGGATGACATGCTGGACAAACTGAAATCCAATATGGAAGAAGTTCAGGCACGTGGTGGCGAGCTATTTGTGTTTGCTGATGAGCACAGCGGTATTAAAGCCAAAGAACGCCAGCATGTGGTACATATTCCGGCAGTCAATGCAGTGCTGGCACCGATTGTGTATAGCATCCCAGTCCAATTATTGTCCTATCATGTGGCAGTGCTACGTGGTACGGATGTCGATCAGCCACGCAACCTGGCAAAATCGGTCACTGTAGAATAATTAAAATTGAATCAAGGCTGGGGAACCGGCCTTTTTTCTTCTAAATGGAGAGCCTATAAATGACACAACTGACTTGCTTTAAAGCCTATGATATTCGTGGCAAACTCGGTACCGAACTTAATGAAGATATCGCCTATAAAATTGGCCGTGCTTATGGACAGATTTATCAACCTAAAACGGTTGTCATTGGCTGTGACATCCGACTCAGCAGTGAAGACTTAAAACAGGCGACCATTCGCGGTTTAAATGATGCCGGGGTCAATGTGCTGGATCTTGGCATGACTGGGACTGAAGAAGTTTATTTCGCAGCTTTCCATCTGGATGTTCAGGGTGGTATTGAAGTGACGGCCAGCCATAATCCGATGGACTATAACGGCATGAAGCTGGTGCGTGAAAATGCCCGCCCGATCAGTGCAGATACAGGCTTAAAAGAAATTCAGGCCTTGGCAGAATCAGGGAAATTCGTTGAGGTTGTCCAAAAAGGTCATACTGAACAATATAATATCCTGCCTGAATTTATCGATCACCTGATGACTTATATTGACGCGGCAAAAATCCGCCCGATGAAACTGGTGATGAATGCCGGTAATGGTGCCGCAGGTCATGTGGTGGATGCGCTTGAACAGAAGTTTCAACAACTACAGATCCCGGTTGAATTTGTCAAAATTCACAATGAGGCCGATGGTAACTTCCCGAATGGCATCCCGAATCCAATTCTGGTTGAAAATCGTGATAGCACTCGTGATGCGGTCATTCAGCATGGTGCGGATATGGGCATTGCCTGGGATGGCGACTTTGACCGCTGCTTCCTGTTCGATGAAAAAGGTCAGTTCATTGAAGGTTATTATATTGTTGGCCTTCTGGCGCAGGCATTCCTGCTGAAGCAGTCTGGTGAAAAAATTGTCCATGACCCGCGTCTGGTCTGGAATACGCTGGATGTCGTGGAGCAATATCAGGGAATTACCGTCCAATCAAAATCAGGTCATGCCTTCATTAAGGATGTCATGCGTGAACATAATGCGGCTTATGGCGGGGAAATGAGTGCCCATCACTATTTCCGTGATTTTGCTTACTGTGACAGCGGCATGATTCCATGGTTACTGGCTATGGCGGTACTGTCTGAAACAGGAAAATCCTTATCTTCTCTCGTGGAAGAAATGATCGCCAAGTTCCCATGTTCAGGTGAAATTAATTTCAAAGTGACCGATACCCAGGCAACCATCCAAAAACTTTTCGATCATTATGCCGATCAAAAACCAGAAATTGATCAGACCGATGGGGTCAGCCTGAATTTTGGCACCTGGCGTTTTAATGTGCGTGCATCGAATACTGAACCGCTATTGCGTCTAAATATTGAAAGCCGTCGTGATCATAATCCACGACCGATGCGGGACTATGTCGATGAGCTGACCCAGCTGATCCAGGGCGATGCTTAAATCCTAAAAAAGCCTGAAACCAGTGCCCTTTAAACCAGAGAAAAGACTCCAGTTTTTAGGGTACTGTTCCGGCCTGAAGCTTTTATGAAAAATGTTTTTCGAGTATCTCGACTGCAATATTTGCATTCATTTTCCGCGCAAACAGCATGCCTGACTGCTTCATTTTATCAAAATCAGACACATCTAAAGTTCTTGGATAATCCGGCCCGGAGTCCCAGTCAATATATCTTAGCCCTGTTTCACAATCCTCTATCCTATGCTGGGCATGATAGATGCGTTGCTGAAAATGGGAATTATAAATAATGGTATGGAAAAAGATTTCATCTGCACAGAGTGAAGATTTAAAGGTTTTTGCATAATCCGGATTCGCTTCCAGATAATCCAGAATAAATGTCACCGCTTGATCGGTGAGAGTAATCCAGTTTGAACCTTTATATAGTTTAGGTAAATGAGAGATATCCTGTTTACGGAAATGCCGGCAATACCATAATGCCCATCTGTTCAGGAACTGAAATAATGGTGATTTAGCTTTTTGATACATAATCGGTAAATACAGGACATTCACCCGTTGTTCCACATCATCTGCTAAATCATCATGACCCACAAACTCGGTCTGTTTTTGATATTCTTTTTCTAGAAATAATTCTCTTGCTGTATTGGAACATAAAGGAATGTCATCTCCAGACAGGAAGAAAAAATAGCCGTAATCATATTTTTGTGCTTCCTGCAGGAGTTTTAACATGACTTCAATTTGGCTATAGCTGCCCCATCGTACATCTGTCCGGTCTGCTAAAAAATATACCTGATCAAGCTGTCCGAATTGAGTATGAAATGGGGCAAGGTCGGCTTTTTGATCGACATGAATAAGAATAATACTATGAGGACTTTTCAGCAGCTCATTCACCAGAAAAACCAATGAATGGGTAAGTTGATGACAAATAACCCCATAAATAAAATTCATATCTATGATCCATATCCTTTGGGGTTCTGCTTTTGCCATTTCCAGCTATCGGCGAGCATATCCTCCAAGCCATATTCTGGTGTCCAGCCCAACTCTTTTACTGCACGCGCATTGTCTGCATAGAAACTTGCCAAATCACCATCACGTCGTGCAGCGAACTCAAACGGAATCTGGATCTGATTCACTTTCTCAAAGGTATCTTTCAGGGTTAATACCGATATCGGTTGGCCCGTACCAATATTCCAGGCCCGGCAGCCTTGATGCTTTAAACGATTCTGAATGGCTAAAACATGTGCTTTCGCTAAATCCACCACATGAATAAAGTCACGCTCACAGGTGCCGTCGGCCGTGTCGTAATCATGGCCAAAAATAGACAGCTTTTCACGCAGACCTACCGCAACTTGAGTCACAAAAGGCATCAGATTGTTGGGAATACCCAATGGATCTTCACCAATCTGTCCACTTTTATGCGCGCCGACCGGATTAAAATAACGTAGCAAGGCAATGGACCAACGTTCATCTGCAATTGCTACTTTTTCTAACATCTGCTCAACAACCAACTTGGTATAGCCATAATTATTATTCGGCATACTTAAGGGCATATCTTCCTGATATGGAGAAGGATTATCTTCACCATACACAGTGGCGGAAGAGCTAAAGACCAGTTTATACACCTGTGCGCGCTGCATCGCCTGAACCAGACTAATTGAACCGGCAATATTATTATCAAAATAAGCCAATGGAATCTGCTGGCTTTCACCGACTGCTTTAAGACCGGCAAAATGAATTACCGCATCAATCGAATTTTGCTGAAAGACCTGATCGAGTAACTGGCTATCCCGGATATCGCCTTCCACAAAGGTCAGGCTTTTTTTGGTCAGCTTTTCTACTCGGCTTAAGGACTCGGAGGAGCTATTGCACAGATTATCAAGTACAATTACCTCATGTCTGGCATTCAACAATTCTACACAGGTATGTGAACCAATATAGCCTGCCCCACCTGTGACCAAAATTTTAGCCATTTGACTTTCCTAATAAAATTTTAATGAGGCCTTGGGTAGAACCGTCCAAACCATCCAGATCGGTTTGTTCACCATTCAGTATTGGCAATAGCTGGTTGGCAATTTCCTTGCCTTTTTCTACGCCCCACTGGTCAAACGGATTGATATTCCACAGCACGGACTGGACAAATACCTTGTGCTCATACAGTGCAATAAGCATGCCCAAACTGTATGGATTGAGTTCCTG
Organism: Acinetobacter lwoffii; assembly: GCF_024129715.1. Taxonomy (GTDB): domain Bacteria; phylum Pseudomonadota; class Gammaproteobacteria; order Pseudomonadales; family Moraxellaceae; genus Acinetobacter; species Acinetobacter lwoffii_U. Next base: position 83,919 of record NZ_JAMXXM010000010.1, on the reverse strand, counting down.
CAATAACAGGGTACTGCTCGGCTGATTACCTTCATACTGTTTATAAGCCGGTAAGCTCGCCAATTCAGTTTGATCCAGTGCTTCATTGCCAAAAGCCAGTAAGCGCGATTGCGCCAGACAGTTGGATAAGGCCAGATGATGTTGTTCGACTAATGCTTCAGCGCTGTCTGCATAGGTATATTGCTGGCTGTTATAACGTTCTACCGGTGCAATAAAATCACAGCTGACTGACTGCGTACCCTGATGCAATAACTGATAGAAGGCATGCTGGGCATTCGGCCCGACCTCACCCCAGATAATCGGGCAGGTATCTAGCTGGACTTTCTCGCCATTACGCTGGATCGACTTGCCGTTAGACTCCATTTCCAGCTGTTGCAGATAGGAGGCAAAATATTTCAGCCGGCCATCATAAGGCAGAATCGCATGGGTCTGAATATCCAGAAAATTGGTATTCCAAGCCCCCAACAATCCCATCAATACCGGAATATTGCGTTCAAAAGGCTGGTACTGAAAATGCTGATCAATTGCATAAGCACCAGCCAGCAGCTGCTTAAAGCCTTCAATCCCGATACTCAAGGCAATTGGCAGTCCGATACAGGACCAGAGTGAATAACGCCCGCCGACCCAGTCCCAGAGCAACAACTGGTTTTCCGGGGCAATGCCCCATGCGGTCATTTTTTCCGGTTTGGTCGATACCCCAATAAAATGATGCTTAAGAATATAGGGATGCTGACCTAAGGCCTTTTCCAGCCATAAACGGACTGTTTGTGCATTGGTCAGGGTATCAATGGTGCCAAAGGACTTGGAGGAAATAATAAACAGTGTCGTTTCCGGACGCAGCTGGTGCAACAGCTCGGACAGCTGACTACCATCCATGGTCGAAACAAAATGTACGTTGAGTGGCTGGGCAGACTGGTATTTAAAATCAGATAAAGCATGCGTGACCATCAAGGGACCCAGATCTGATCCGCCCACCCCGATATTGACCACATCCTGAATGACTTCCCCGGTGGCACCGCGACGCTGTCCGGCATGAATCTGTTCCACCAGCGCATACATCCTTTCCAGCTGGGCATGTACATCAGCTGCCAGATCAGCATGCTGTTGGTCCTGTTCCGGCAGACGCAGTGCCCAGTGCATGGCAGCACGCTGCTCGGTATAGTTGATTTCCTGATTGGAAAATAGGGAACCAATCCAGGATCTGAGGTTCTGTGCATCGGCCCATTCGATCAGGCCCTGCAGCACATTTTTATTGATTCTGTGTTTACTATAGTCAAACAGCAGTTGTTCAAACTGGATAGAATATCGATTAAAGCGCTCTGGGTCAGCTGCAAACAACTCCAGCAAATGCTCAGACTGAAGCTGTTCTTTGTTCGAGGCGAGTTTCTGACACACAGTTTCAGTGTCGAGATTTGGATTAAAATGGCTCAACATTAACGTCCTACCCCAATATAATTAAAACCACGTGTTTTGACATACGTCGGATCATACAGATTACGCCCATCCAGAATCAGAGGATGCTGCATCAGCTTGATCAGATATGGATAATCCGGACTGCCGTACTGTTTCCATGCCGTAATCAGACACAAGGCATGCGCCCCTTCCACGGCCTGATACTGGTCTTTACACAGGATTAAGTCTTCTCGTGGCCCATAGACCTTTTCAATATTTGCGATTGCCTGAGGGTCATGTAGCTTGACCGTCACGCCTTGCGCCCACAAAGCGGTCAGCATGGCATGTACCGGAGACTGCTGGATACTCGGGGTATTTTCCTTAAAGGCTGCACCCCAGATTGCAATGACCTTGCCCTTTAAGTCCCCACGAAAATAGTTCCAGAGTTTTCGGAACAGTAATTCTTTTTGCTGTTCGTTAATGTCCCAGACCTGTTCCAGCAGCTGGTTTTTCACTCCTGAATCTGCAACGGCATGAGTAAGCGTCCGGATATCATGTGAGAAATTTTCTCCACCAAAACCAACGCCTGGGAACAGATAGGCAGAACCAATCCGGTTATCTGCCGCCATGCCCTGACGTACCTGCTCAATATCGATGCCAAGTTTTTCTGCTACACTCGCCAGATCATTCATATAACTGATCCGGGTGGCCAGCATGCCGGAAATGCTCAGTTTGGTAAATTCGGCATCCAGTACCGGCATAAACAGATACTGCTGCGCACGCGGGAATAAGGGCCGTAACAGCTCTCTGATTTTAAGCTGTGCATCCGGTTGGTCACAGCCGACTATCAGCTGACTGGCCTGCATAAAACTTCGAATCGCATTGCCTTCCTGAATAATATCTGGCAGGTAAATCCAGTCATCATTCGGCAGCAACTGCTGAAAACGTTGGGTTCCATGCAAGCCAAAAGTCGATGCATTGATCATTAGTTTGGGATGAGCAAAACAGGCATGCCGGATGGTATTCAGCATCTGCAATGCCATATGCTCTTCAGTTGCATTAAAACTAAAGAAAAAAGTCTCTTGATTGAAATCCAGATGCTGAAAATCACAACAGTTTAAAAAGCCGGATTTTTCCTGTTTTTGCAACAAGGCCTGCAGTGCTTCATCCTGAAAATAAGTCCGTGCCGGATCATCGCTACTGAAGCTGTTACACCACACTACCTGATGACCACATTCAGCTAGAAGGGCTGCAATGACCCCTGAAAATAAGGTTTTTCCCAGTACCGTGACTTTCATAGTATCCCTTTATTATTCTAATGCCAGTTCCTGAATCAATGCTTTAAACTCGCTACCGAGTTTAGGATGATCGATGCCATAATGTAAAACAGCTTTTAGATAACCTAACTTACTGCCACAGTCAAAGGTCTGGCCTTTCATGCGGTAGGCTTCTACAGCTTCTGTCTGCTGCAGCATGGCAATCGCATCTGTGAGCTGGATTTCATTACCTGCCCCGCGTGGTGTCTGTTCTAAAAGCTGCATGATTTTGGCCGGCAGAATATAACGTCCGACCACAGACAGATTTGAAGGTGCAGTACCGACGGCCGGTTTCTCGACGATCCCTTGCATGACAATGCTTTCACCTTCCTCAGGTGATGCAGCAACATCAACAATGCCATACTGATCTACTAGATGTTCAGGCACTGCTTCCACCATGATTTGTGAAGCTTGAGATTGTACATAGCGCTGAATCATGCGTGATAGGTCATTTTCCGGATCCTGATCCTTGACCAGTACATCCGGTAATAACACCGCAAAATCATCATCGCCAATCACCGCTTTGGCACACAGTACCGCATGGCCCAGACCCAAAGGCTGCGGCTGACGTACACTAATCACACTGACACCCGCAGGCAAAATTTCAGTAATTTCTTTAAGCAAGTCGGTTTTGTTTTTTTGCGCAAGGGTAGTTTCAAGTTCGAAGTTGCGGTCAAAATAGTTTTCAATCGAGGCCTTGGAAGAATGGGTCACCAGAATAATCTGCTCAATCCCGGCAGCAACCGCTTCACGCACCACATATTCAATCGCAGGGCGATCCACAACAGTCACCATCTCTTTGGGAATAGATTTGCTGGCAGGTAAAAAACGCGTACCAAGACCTGCTACAGGGAGAATTGCTTTTTTGATCATATCTATAAAAACCTAGTTCACTTTAATTTCGTTACCGCGTATATAACCGTCGACATAATGTTCTAGTTGTGCCAGTGCCCATTCAATATCGGCCTGAGTCGCGCTAAGTTCATGTATACGGTTAAATACTGCCAGAATTTCTGCCAATGGATAATGTTTTTCGACAGAACGTAGAATACGCGAATGTGCGGTGATTTCTGTATTTTCTTCGTCAATCAGCAGCTCTTCATAAAGCTTCTCGCCTGGACGTAATCCCGTATATTGAATTTCAATATCGCCATTCGGATTTTTAGCATCTCGGACTTTGAGCCCACTGAGGCTAATCATTTGTCGTGCCAGATCCTGAATCCGTACCGGTTCGCCCATATCCAGCAGGAATACATCTCCGCCCGTACCCAAAGCACCGGCCTGAATCACCAGCTGCGAAGCTTCCGGAATGGTCATAAAGAACCGGGTCACTTCCGGGTCAGTGACGGTAATTGGCCCGCCCTTGGCAATCTGCTGTTTAAACAGCGGCACCACCGAACCCGAAGAACCGAGTACATTACCAAAACGTACAATACTGATCTGGGTCTGGTCCTGCGCTTCCGCCATGGCCTGACAATACAGTTCTGCCATACGTTTGGTCGCCCCCATCACATTGGTGGGACGTACGGCCTTATCGGTTGAAATTAACACAAAGGTTTCGACGCCTTTTTTTACTGCTGCATTCACACTAAAGGCGGTTCCGACGGCGTTGTTTTTTAACCCTGCCAGAGGATTACATTCCACCAGCGGGACATGTTTATAGGCGGCAGCATGGTAAACAGTCTGTACGCCATATTGTTCAATCACCCGCTCCAGCTTGGATTCATCCAGTACAGAGCCCAGAATCGGAATAATTTCACAGCTAGCGCTAAGGCGTAACTCTTTTTCAATACTATACAGTGCGAATTCAGTCAGTTCATAAATAACCAGTTTGGCCGGCTGGTTTTTAATGATCTGGCGGCAGAGTTCTGAACCAATCGAACCGCCCGCACCGGTGACCATCACCACTTTATCTTTAATGTTTCTGGCCAGCAGCTCCGGCACTGGCGGCACCGGATCACGCCCCAGCAAGTCAATAATATCCACTTCCTGAATATCAGAAATCCGGATTTCACCATCCACCAGTTTGGTCAGCCCCGGAATCTCGGTAATTTTTAAATGTGCCGGTTCTAAAAACTTGATGATTTCACTTTTACGGACCCGCCCTACCGAAGGCAAGGCAATCAGGATTTCATCAATTTTTTGCTTGCGCATGAGTTTTAAGGCAGTCTGGGCATCATAGACTTTGAGTCGACCCAACTGCTGTCCGGCCAAGGAGCGCTTGTCATCAATAAACATGATCGGCAAATGTTCATTTGAGCGATACAAGGCAGCAGCGACCTGTTGGCCTGCATGACCCGCGCCATAAATCGCAATGCGTTTTTTCTGTACGTCGGCCTGCAAATAGGAATGGATAATAAAACGGATGATGCCCCGGCTAAACCAGATCCAGGCAAACATCATAAAGCCAAACATGAGTGGAATAGAAGTCGGAATAAAGGCCGGGGTAAAATAGGCCAGGGCATAAAGACCAGCGACAGTCAATGCCGTCGCCAGCCCCATCTTGATCATAAACACTTCATTATACGTACGGACAATAAAGCGATAGACCCCACATACAAAAAGCGATGCAACGGCAATCACGCTGACCCAGAGCGTACCAAAAGCCAGATTCGGTACCACTTCTGCGCCTAAATCAAAGCGGCGAATGGCATAGCAGAGCCAGATCAAGACAGGAAAAGCACAAAAATCCAGAATAATTAAAAATGCAAGTTTGGCGGCTCGTGGTGATTCTACGAAAGGCGTAATGATAGATTTCATATTTACACTATTATTAAGTTTTAAAATGTCATAAAAATTAATGAGGGATACAGCTTCCAACTTCTAAGAATGAGTATGAGGCTATTCTTTTTCCACCCGCTACTTTTACGCCCACACTTAAATGGGCAAATGCTTCAATAATGACATCATGATCTAATAATGTACCGATATTTAGGATTACACCATCATTAATCACAGTTTTACTACTAATCACACAACCGGCCATAACAGTGACACCTTGACCGATCTGAGCGGTAGGACTAATCATGACCTGTGGATGAATAATAGAAGTCATTATAATTCCTAATTCACCTAATAAAGTCTGCCATTTTTGTCTTAAATGATTATTACCTACCGCTACAATTGCTTGAATATTACTGGAAGATAATTGCTGCAAATTGGCAATATTGGATACAATTTTATATTCGCCAATTTGCTGGGATATTGGCCAACGATCATCAGCAAAGATAATCTCTTGCCATTGCCCGCTCAACTGAGCAGCTTCTGCAACGGCCAAGCCATAACCACCTGCACCTAGAATCAATAATGTGGTTTTAGGCATGCGGATTGCCTGCTTTTAATTTAAAGGCCAATAATATTAATGGGAGATAAGCAATCAATACCGCGAGTTCAGGATATAACCATTGTTGTATCACGGTCATATACGCGATTGGAAAGAGCCACAATAAATTAATAGCTGCTATCGCCAAAGTCACTGGTGTATGGCTGCCCCATTTACGCGATAAAATTTGATAGCTATGGCTGCGATGCGCATCATACATTTTATAGCCACTGAGCACGCGTTTAATCAGGGTATAAGTCGCATCGACCACAAATACACCTAGACAAATAATCCATGCACAAAACAATGCTAAGTTTTCTTTGAGGGCAATTAATGCCAAAATCCCTAATGTTAGCCCTAAAAACCCACTACAGGCATCGCCCATAAAAATTTTGGCTTTGGGAAAGTTCCATAATAGGAAGCCAAATACGCAGGCAGCTAATAACCAAAGTAGATCTGAATTCAGCGATGTATTTAGCAGATAGTACAACATTGCCATACTGGCTGTAGTCGTGATGGCTTCAACACTGGCAATACCATTAATGCCATCCATAAAATTATACAGGTTGAGTAACCACACCAAAAATAACACGGCAACAATATTGGCAATAAAACCAAGTTGCACACCATTAAATATAGTGACTTCGGCAAAACCACCTAAACTGATCACCGCACCTATAGCAACTAGAAAATGGATGGCTAGACGCAACATGGAATTGATATGCCCATGATCGTCTAAGAAACCGAGCAGCGCGATAACAAAACCTGCAACCATCAGCGTTAAACCTATATGGACTGTCAGTTGTTGGCTATAGATCAGTACAGCCAACGCTAATAAATAGCTACATACCACGGCAACACCACCACCGCGTGGGGTAGGCACACTGTGGGAGCTTCGCTCATTGGGATTGTCTATGATGTTTTTCTTTAGGGCATAATGCCGCATGTAGCCTGTAAATAGTAATGTCAGTATAAAAAATACAATGCTCTGTGCAAAAATTGACATACTTGAATTACTCTTTCATTTTTAGATAATCTTGGCCTGCTTTTAACATGGCTTGCTGGGTACTTAACGGAGCTGTCCAGCCCAACAACTTTTGAGCCTTGGAAGCATCTACTTCAAGCGATTCAAACAGTTGTTCATAAAGTTTGGATTTACCTACACATGCAGCCCCTAGTTTCATAAGAGGCTGTGGAATATAAATAAAATGTGCTTTTTTTCCCATGCCTTGTTTTAAATGTTGCACCAGTTCACGTGTGGAAATGCCGGTTTGGTCTGCCACCAAGAAAGTCTGATTAGCTGCATGAGGATGTTCAATACAAACCTGAATAAAATCGACCAAGTTCTCAAGTGCGACAAAACTGCGTTTGTTTTGTGTACGCGCAAAGGGTAAAGGTAAATTGGTTGCGACTAATTTGAGTAAACGAGCAAAGTTACCTGGTGCATGAGCTGCATACACCAAAGGCGGGCGAATAATAACTAACTCTATATCTGATCCAGCAAATAGTTTTTTAAGTGCTTGTTCTGCTTCTAGCTTGGAAACAGCATAATCTGCATGGGGTTTTGGTACAGCATCTTCTGTAAATGGCTGCTGCAATGTGACTGAACCATTGACACCTATAGAGCTCATAAAAATAAAGCGTTTTACTTTTTTGTCCAAAGCCTGACGCGCCAGTTGTAATGTCCCTTCTACATTGACTTTACGGAATTCAGTTAGTGGATCTACGCTTTGATCATTTAAAATATGTGCACGACCTGCCAAATGAACAATAACATCTGTATTTTCGGGGAACTCCACTTCGAAGATATTTTCTGCAACAAGTTGTTCAACGGCCTGTGGTTGGACTTGATAAGATCTAACCAAGGAAACAACCTGTACATTAGTTTTTTTAAGTAGATCAAAAATCAAAGCTTTCCCAACAAAACCATTACCACCTGTAATTAATATTCTACTCATTATCCAATCTCAGAGTTTTTATAAATTTCTCAAGTAAAATATCTTGATGGTAATGTTCTTCTAAAATAGTACGTGGCGAGATCATCTTACTTGTCTTTTCTTTATCACAAATTCTATCTATTAGCTGTGCTAACTGTTGTGGAGAATTCGAAGCATCCACCCAACCAATTTGATGCTCTTTCACCATGGATGCAACTTCTGCATTTTCATCCATAATCGCTAAAATAGGTCGATTTGCTGCCATACTAAAGTAAGCTTTACTTGGTACACCTAACCCAAACATACCATCGGCTAAAGTGACTATCGCAATATCGCACGAACTCAAACCTAGACTACGCTGACTACTTGGTAGCTCATTTATATAAGCAACATTATCGAGTTTTTCATTATTCTCAATATGAGATTTTACCAATTCAACAGCACTCCCTCCCCCAATGAATAAAAATTTTGCTTGAGGATGTTTGACTAACTGAATTGCTTGTACCAAATGATCAATCCCTTGCACACGTCCAATATTTCCAAAAAATTGAAAGACAATATCATTCTCCCAATTAAGTTGTTTGATTAATTCCGAATCATTTTTATCTCGTACTTCTATTTCTTTAAAATCAACCCAATTGGGAATAACCGTAATATCTTTTTTATAGTTTTTCTGACGTAATACAATTTCCATATCACGACCAATCACAATAATCTGGTCTGCCTGAGCATAGACAAGATTAAAAATGACATTTAACACCTTAAAAAAAAACGATTTTCTCTTTAAAATTCCTGCAGGTACAAGGTTTTGTGGAAAAACATCATGTACCAAAAGACACCATTTAAAAGGTTTAAATATTTTTAATATCGCAATCAATACCATTAAAAATAATGGATTTGTACCAGAAACAACCTGTGTATTACTCTCCAAATTACCTTTAATTTTTTTATAGAATGCATGTGTTTGTTTTATTTGCCCCCAAACTCTAGAGATCAGACTATTTTTGTTGTAAGTAGGTGTATCAAATAGATTCAATTCAACCTTCTTATCAAAATGATCTGGAATATATTGCTCATCCGCTGGTGCAATTACAGATATATGATCTGTAATTGCACTTTGTGCCATTTTTTGAATAATTTTATGCCAGAAGTAACCTGTTGAGTTTTGTTCAGGCAAAATAAATTCAGAAACAACAATAATTTTTTTCACAATATGAGCCTTAGTACTTCTTCCATACTACACGGTTTACATAGTCGGTATAGCTTAAAATTATACGCGCCACCTTTTCACTGACGTTTGGCATGCTGTAATCTGCCACTAAACGTAGCAATCTTTCTTCACCACGTGGTTGATGATCCAGAATATCCAAACCTTGCAAAATGCGTTCAGCAGTTAAACCAACCATCATTACTGCAGCCTCCTCCATCCCTTCTGGACGTTCATGTGCCTGACGCAAGTTCAAAGCAGGAAAATTCAAAATAGAAGATTCTTCATTAATGGTGCCACTGTCAGACAAAGTTGCTTTTGCAGAAAGCTGCAACTTATTGTAATCGCTAAAACCTAAAGGTTTAAGTAATTGTACCAACGGATGGAACTCAACATTAAGTTGTTCAATACGTTTTCGTGTACGTGGATGTGTTGAGACAATCACAGGATATTGATATTTTTCTGCGACTGCATTTAACATTTCGACCAAATCTAAGAAGTTTTGGTCTGAGTTAATATTTTCTTCGCGGTGTGCGCTGACAATAAAATATTGATGCTCTTTTAAACCTAAACGCTCTAGCACATCTGAAGCTTCAATTTTGGCTTTATAGTGATGTAACACTTCAAACATCGGACTGCCTGTTTTAATTACCTGATCTGCGGGCAAGCCTTCTGCTAATAAGTAATCTCGTGCAATCGTACTATAGGTCAAGTTAATATCAGCCGTATGATCGACAATACGACGATTAATTTCTTCTGGCACACGCATATCAAAACAACGGTTTCCTGCTTCCATATGGAAGGTTGGAATCTTACGGCGCTTGGCAGGAATGACCGCCATACAGCTATTGGTATCGCCTAATACCAGCAATGCTTCAGGTTCAACTTCTTCTAGAACTTTGTCGACCGCAATAATGACATTACCAATCGTTTCTGCACCTGTTGCACCCGCAGCATTTAAAAAATGATCTGGCTTACGAATACCTAAATCGGTAAAGAAAATTTCATTAAGTTCATAATCATAGTTTTGACCGGTATGCACCAATATATGATCAAAATATTTATCACAGGCTGTCATTACTCGGGATAAACGGATAATTTCAGGGCGTGTACCTACCACTGTCATTAATTTTAGTTTTTTCACAATTTCAACTCTTAATTCGTTAATGGCATGGCATAAGTATCTGGTTTTTCACGGTCAAAAATTTCATTTGCCCATAACATGACAATCATTTCATCATCACCAATATTGGTAATATCATGTGTCCAGCCTGGTACAGTTTCTACAATTCGCGGCTCATCACCACACGTTTCAAGTTCATAGAACTCACCTGTAACCACATGCTTAAACTTAAATAATGCCTTACCTTTAATGACCAAAAACTTTTCTGTTTTAGTGTGGTGATAATGCCCACCACGGGTAATACCTGGGTGTGCAGTAAAGTAGGAGAACTGCCCTGCATCGGGCGTTTTCAGCATTTCAACAAATACTCCACGCTGGTCGCCATATTTCGGTACGCTATAGTCAAACTGTTCAGGCTTTAAAAAACTTAAATAGGTTGAATACAATGCACGGGTTAAACCAGTACCTACTCGATCTGTGATCAAGCTTTCACGTGACTGTTTAAAACCTGCCAGCGTTTTAGCCAACTCACCTACGCTGATTTGATATTCAGGTTCTATAACGAAAGTTTGCTCTACCTTTTGTGTACCTTGAATAACATTCCAGAATGACTCTACAACGTCATCCACATAGACTAGACGAATAAGCGCATTTGCATCATGAATCTGAATCGATAAATCATGCGCTGTGTTATAGCAAAATGTTGCAACAGCCGAGTTATAATTTGGACGTGACCACTTACCAAATACATTGGCTAAACGGCAAATATAAACAGGATTGCCCTGCTTTTTCTGCAATTCTAATAAAGCCTGTTCACCACCCAATTTACTCTGACCGTAAGCATTGTCACGTTCAGCCTGAATAGATGAAGAAAGAATAATAGGAGTTTGCTTTTTTGCTCGCTTAAGAATATTTGCAATTTTTTGCGTCAGCGTAATATTTCCCTCAATAAACTCTTGCTCATTTAAAGGGCGGTTTATTCCCGCTAAATGTACAATCCAGTCCGCAGCAAGTACAGATTGCTCTAACTCTTCTGAACTAGAATCTCGGTTAAATTTTAAAACTTCGATTTCTGATTCTTCAGACAGGAATTGAATTAAGTTTTTTGCAATAAAACCGTTGGAACCTGTGACTAAAATTTTCATGTTTAAGCCTCTGGATCTATATATTGACCTTGAGTTAAAGCACGCACAAATTCAAGTTTTAACAATAACTTTTTCATACCTTCAACATCTAAGCGCTCAGTATTATGCGAATTATAATCTTCGTATTGAGTAATTTTTAAATCACCATCTTCTACATATTTTTCATAGTTCAGGTCGCGTTGATCTGCCGGTACTCGGAAGTAATATCCTTGGTCTATTGCAACTACCATTTCTTCACGGCTGAGTAAGGCTTCATATGCTTTTTCACCATGACGCGTGCCCATAATTGAAACAGGATGATCTTCTACATTGAGCAATTCTTTTAATGCTTGAGCTAACACTTCAATCGTTGCTGCTGGAGCTTTTTGAACAAAGATATCGCCATTTTCGCCGTGTTCAAAAGCATACAAAACCAGATCAACTGCATCTTCTAATGTCATCATGAAACGTGTCATATGTGGATCAGTAATGGTAAGCGGTTTACCTTGACGCATCTGATCTACAAATAATGGAATCACAGAACCACGAGAGGCCATAACATTGCCATAGCGTGTACCACAAATTACCGTTTCCAGTTCTTCTAAGTTACGTGACTTCGCCACCATGACTTTTTCCATCATAGCTTTAGAAATACCCATAGCATTGATTGGATAGACAGCTTTGTCAGTACTTAAACATACCACACGTTTTACACGGTTCTGAATAGCCGCTTCCAGAACATTTTCTGTACCCAGCACATTGGTTTTAACTGCTTCCATCGGATGGAATTCGCAAGATGGAACTTGCTTAAGTGCAGCAGCATGGTAAATATAATCTACACCACGCGTTGCATTAAGCACACTATTATAGTCACGTACATCACCGATATAAAATTTTAGTTTAGATGAATGGTATTTTTTACGCATATCATCTTGCTTTTTTTCGTCACGACTAAATATTCGTATTTCTTTAATGTCTGTTTCTAAAAAGCGTTTTAGAACAGCATTACCAAAGGAACCGGTACCGCCTGTGATGAGAAGAATCTTGTTTGTAAAATACATATTTATTCCACTAGAAGTTGCATAATCTTTGAAAGATCATTTTCAATTAATTTCTTTGCGCAAGGTAATTCATTTTTAATAGCAGTTACTATGGCAGCTTGTATAGAATCTATACTAATAGGATCGAAAACTAATGAAGGCTCACAAACTTCATAAGTATAGCTCAGGTCTGCTGCAATTATTTTACATCCCCCATCAATAGCTTCAGCTAATCCCAAACCAAAGCTTTCAGCTAATGAGGGGAAAATTAAATATTCATGACTTAAATAAAGTTCAGTCAATTTTTCTCTATCTATAAAACCAACATTTTTAATAGGATAACCTAGTTTAATTTTTTCATGGATAAGTTCGCATAAGTTTATATCTGATTCAGGAACAGTAACCGTTAAACTGCCTTTTTTTATTAGATTATAAGCTAAACAAAATGATTCAATTAATCTATAATGATTTTTATGTAGTGTACTATTACTTACATATAAAAAGCTATTCAATTCTCTTTTAGTATTATAGATAGAAAAATTTAGCTCCGGATAAAAAGGAGCCTTAATAATTCCCTCTAACTGACTATTAAAGTATTTAGCTGAAAACTTAGACTTTATATATTCGCTCTGTACTATCCATAAATCACTATTATTTTTAAATATTTTTAGTATATTTCTTTTAATACTATATATAAACTTATCTTTAAAAGAAAAGTCACAAGGTGATTCTAAGAAAAGTGGCTGATGAAAATAAACATAAACTTGAGCTTTCAATCTTACAGTTGGAGGAATATTTCCAAAACAAAAAACTTTATCATAAATATGAAGGTTCTTTAAATAAAAAAAATGTCTCCCTAAAAGAGAATTAGAAATAAATTTCTTATTCTTAATTAAATTATTATCAAAATATTGGACCGTTCTTTTATCAAATAAAAAAAATATATCATCTCTATACTTTAATTTATCAATTAAAGCTTTTAATAAAACCAAACCACCGCCACTATTTATAAAAACTGCATCAATCAATATCATATAACACCTAATATAGCAAAATAAAACCTAACTAATATTATCATTAAATCGCTTACTATAAAGAATAAGACTAAATACTAAAGCTAGACTCACCCAAAAATTTGCAGAAGAGTAAATAGCACCAGAAAACATTCCTGAGATAAAATTATCAATATAAAAAATACTAACCCATAAATACTTATATTCAAAAAACAAAGATTTAAAAAACAAATAAAATGATACCAGCAGAAAACTAACACCACCAAAAAAACCTGTAGACATAAATGCTTCAATATAATAATTATGTGGATAATATCCAGATTTATAATCTTCTAACCCATATCCAAATAATGGATAATTCAAAAAACCGTTAAATGCACTTTTATATAAATAAAATCTCTCATCATCAAGATTATTTACAGAATTTCCAATACTTAAAAATCGGTCAAATGTATATATTTCATAGTTTGTAGAAATAAAAGAATATAAATAGAATAAGAAAAATGATAATAAAAACAAAAATATAGGCAGCACTATAAAAAATTTTCTGTACTTTCTAGTCAGAATAAATATCAATATAAAACATAAAGCAATTAAAGGTCCTCTTGAGTTTGATAAAATAGTAAGATATACACCCAATATAAAACTCAATATATTAATTAGAGAAAGTAAAGAATATTTACTAGGTTTAAAAAGATAAATACTTAAAGTAGATAAAATGACACCGATGTGACCTAAAGATATAGGATTGATAGATTCAAGTCGAAAACGACCACTATTATATATATCTTGATTATATTCGGATACCATCATACTACTACCAAACACTAAAGACAAAATAGTCACAATTAATAAAATAAAATATAAATAATATTTCATATTATTTTTTATAAAATCTATCTTATCACATAAAATTATAGCTATGAATGGAAGTAAACAAGCACCATAAAACCAAACCCAATAATAGAAGGTATCCTTTAAAAGAGGTAAATCCAATATGATTGTATCAATATATATTCGAAAACAATAAAGAATAATAAAAATAGTAAAAATAAGTAAAAATAAGTTCTTTTTAAAAACATTAATTTTTTTTAAATTGATAAAAACAATTAATAAAGAGACTATCCCCACTATTGACCTTAAAATAGTAGAGTAAAAAAAACTTTCAACATTTAAAATTTGAGAAAAGACTCCCACAATAGGAAAACCAATCAGTGAGAGATAAATTAAAAGTGAATTAAGTCCACTATTAGATATATTAGTCACTTATAATATTTCCAATCATTATATTAAATCTTTTAGACATATCCAGTGCATTATAACTTTGCGAAATTAACTGAATATTATTTCTTGAAAATTCTTCAAGTAAATCTCTATTTATTAGATACAAGTCTAATAAATGAGTTAATGAAACAAGATTATTCTTTTCATAAAAGTCACCTCCCCCAGATTCAATCAATGCAGATACCTCTGGACCATGTGCTTTATAATCTTTATGAACAATACAAGGTAGACCATAAGCCATTGCATGTATCAAGCTTAAACCTACTGCTCCAGTATAGACAAACAAAGAGCATTGATTAGCAATTTTAGCAATTTTCTCCTCTTCTTTGATTGAACCATAAAAAATAATTTGCTCACTTAAACCAAGTTTTTTAACTGCTGATATACACTTATCTTTTAACTCACCCTCACCGATAATATGTAATTTTATCTTTGCTGAATACTTTGAATTTCTTATCGCTTCAATGAGTAGCATTAAATTTGTTTTACTACTCAACCTACCAATAAAAAAAATATTAAACATTCGTTCTTGAAATAAAAAGCCCGTCCTATACTCATTAATTTTTTTTACATCTAATCCATTATTTAAACCCGTAATAATTCGTTTGTCATTTCTACCTAAGAATGTTTTTCTATAATTTTCACATTCTTTGTCAGTATAGAATAAAATCGAATCAGCCAACTTTAATAGTAACATTCGAATAGTATAACCGAATTGAGTGCTTGTAAAACTCCAGTGCTGTCCCCAAAACACTGTCTTAATATTCAAAAATTTCAGATAAAACATCAAAATTAGAAAGCTTAAATTTCTAGGAGCTGCTGAAAGTACTACTACATCAAACTCTTTAAAATTATAATTTAACAATTTTTTAGACCAGAAAAATTTACCTTTCAGAATTTCTTTTATTTGACCCAATTCTTGTACATATAATCTTTTTTCTGCATTTATATCAAAAAAAGGTTTTTTCGATACTAAAACTGTCAAATTATGTTCCTTAGCAATTTCATCAAAAAAAGCTTGTCTATAAATTGGAAAATATTCCTGAATAATCAATATCTTCTTCATCTTAATAATTTATCCAAATTTTCCAACATAATAGAATCTGATAATTCTTTATTTATAAAATTTTTTACATTTGCAAAATGCTGAGATCTAGTAGTCGACATAACTACTATTTTTTCTAGGCAGTTGTAAATTTCATTTTCATTTAATGAATTACAACTAACTCCAATACTATAAATATTATTAATATTTGAAACTTCACTTTCTTTAGGAGAATGATTAAAAACTATCAATCCATTTTCTAAATAAACGCTTAATTTAGATGGGAACGAAGTTTTTGATGCTATTTCATGTTTTTCATCTAACCAATATGGTAAATACCCTACATCCATTAGCTGCATTATTTTTTCTAATTCTTTTCCAGTCTTAAAACTGTGATAAACTATATTCTTCTTAGAAATAACATTCATTTTTGGATAATTTCCAATATAGTGTACATTAATATACACACCATTAATATTAAAGTTATATTTCTGCAATACTCTAATAAAATTATTCCATTCGCTTTTTGCATATAATGAGCCACAAAATACAAAATTTAAAGAGCCTCTCTGCCCCACATTTTTCTCTTTCATCAGATCAGAATTAATTGGACTTCTCAAAATAGTGTATTTATTTTCATCAAGTTTATACTCATTTGCCATATTATGACCCATAACTGAGACACATTTTGCATTATTAAGTATCTTTTTAAATGCCTTATCCAAATAACTTCGATCAGTTTTTGCTAATTTATGATTTACTGCAATATATCTGTAGTCATCCCAAATTATAAACCTAACCTTCTTAAATTCTGGAATTTTAGATGCAAAAAATATTAAATTTAAATCTGATAATGTTACAACAACCCTATCATAATTATTTAAATCTAATTTTAGAAAATATTCGTTTATAATCTTTGCATTTTTTTCAAAAAATTCTAATTTCTTGGAAAAAAAACGCATTAAAAAATATGACTTAATATTTACAATGTCATTTGTATCCACCCATTCATAGTCATATCCAGCAAAAACATTCTTTAAGAAAAGTGTGCCAGCACCATTTGAATTTTTTGAGCAGGAAGTGATAAGTAAAATTTTCTTCATTTTCTGTTTTCAACATTATTTATTTCAGATTTAACACGACCTTTTTCAAGGTTAACTATTCGATTACAGTATTTCAACGTAGATGTACGATGTGTAATAAATAAAATTGTTATATCCTTAAAATTACTACTTAAGACGTCCATAATATTACTTTCAGTACTTTCATCCAAAGCACTTGTAGCTTCATCTAATATTAACATCTCTGGATTTTTATATAAAGCTCGAGCAATACAAATTCTTTGTTTTTGACCACCAGACAATAATCCACCATTCTCACCTACTATCGTATCAATTCCATTCTCTAACTCATCAATAAAACTATTTATTTTTAAATCGATTATAATTTTATTAATTCTATTGTAATCTATATTGCTTTCCTCAACTCCGAAAGCAATATTATTTACAATTGTATTATCAATTAAATTAATATTCTGACCCACATATCCTATTTTATTTTGCCATTCTTTTTTGCACTGATTTATATCAAAACCATTAATAAATACTACATCATTACTACATGGTAATAATCCCATAATTACATTAATTAATGTGGTTTTACCAGAACCACTAACACCGACTAAACCAACAAAATCACCTTTTTTTATCGAAAAACTAATCTTATCTAATGCCAAACTTCCGTCATCGTGCTTATATGACAGGCTATTAATTTCTAATTTAGTAAAATCATTCAGAAATGATGAAGATTTATTATCTTCATTCATTGAATCTTTCACGTGTATATGATCAATGACACTTTTGCTAAACAAAATAGCAGAAATACTTCCTATAATTCTATTTACGGATGGCATTATTCTAAATGCTGCAACTGCGTATACAATTAAAACACTAATTAAATTATCGAAATCCACTCCCCTGTGTAATTGGATAAATATATATATACAAATAACCAGAACACCAAAAAATTCCAAAATCAATCTTGGAAGTTGATTTATAAATACTTGCTGACTTGTAGCAGCAACTGACTTACTAATAGAAAATAAATATCTATTATAATAAAAATTTTCTTTACCATTTATCTTTATTTCTTTTACAGAATTATAACCTTCAGTTAAATATTTTAACCGCTCACCTTCATGGTAAATTCGCTCCAAACCGCTTTTCTTTAATTTCAACCTCATAAAAGTATAAAATAAAATACCGAAACCACCCATTAATACTGAGATAGTAACTGTTCCTTTAAAATCAATAAATAAAAGAACCAAAAGCAAACCAAGCAATACTGTCAATTCTGTCAATATTGTAAAGAAAGGAGAAACTATATGGGTAATAAATATTTGCGCTTCTGTAATTGTGTTTTTTACTAGATACGAAGAATTATGTTTTAAATGAAACCTATAATCCTTTCTCATATAATTAAGAAATAATCTTGATGAAATTGTTGTTAACAATCCATAGGTGAATTTTGTCTGTTCTCTTACAATTACCATCAATATTAACATTTTAATTAATGATATGACTAGAAAGATTGAAAATGCATATACTATTAATTGAATTTTATTCAATTCTTTTATATATGAATATATTATCCCCCCTCCAGGTATTTCCTTTATTGCTTCAATATTATTTACAATATTTATAAGTGGAACAATTAATCCTATTCCCAACATTTCTAGAAGCATTCCAACAAGTATTAATAAGAATACTTGCAAGGATTTTTTCTTTTCTTGTGAATTAAGAATATCTAAAGCTTTTTCGAATTTATTCATAATTACAATCTTATATCCGAATCATCAATGCCTAAAAGATATTTGAGATCATAAAGCACGTGGTTGACTTTACCAAGCGCACGAATAGTTTTCGCACCCATTACTTTAAATTGCTCATGGGTAACAGCTAAAATAATAGCATCATATTCATTATTCTTTAATGTACTAATTGGAGCTAATCCATACTCGAACTCCACATCTTTTGATTCTACCCATGGATCATAAATATCTAAATCGAGCTCATATTCTTTTAAAGCTTTAACCATATCTACAATTTTGGTATTACGTATATCAGGACAGTTTTCTTTAAAACTCAAACCCATCACTAAAATTTTTGAACCTACAACTTGGATACGTTTTTTCACCATTTCTTTAATAAGTTGGGTTGCAACATATTCTCCCATTCGATCGTTTAGACGACGTGCCGCTAAAATGATTTCCGGGTGCAGTCCTAAAGATTGCGCTTTATGAGTTAAATAGTACGGGTCTACACCAATGCAGTGCCCACCCACTAAACCTGGACGGAATGGTAGGAAATTCCATTTTGTACCGGCAGCCTGTAATACTGCCTCGGTATCAATTCCCATTTTATTAAAAATAACCGCTAATTCATTAATTAAGGCAATATTGACATCACGCTGGGTGTTTTCAATCACTTTTGCCGCTTCAGCGACTTTAATACTAGTAGCTTTATGCGTACCTGCCTCAATCACCAGATTATACACCTGATCAACAAATTCAGCGACTTCAGGCGTAGAACCTGAGGTAATTTTCAGAATATTGGTCACGCGGTGCAATTTATCGCCTGGGTTAATTCGCTCTGGACTATAGCCAGCAAAAAAGTCTTGGTTAAACTTCAGGCCTGACACTTGTTCCAGAACCGGAATACAGGTATCTTCAGTTGCCCCAGGATATACCGTAGACTCGTAGACCACTACATCGCCTTTTTTAAGTACCTGACCAATGCTGGTCGAAGCCTTAACCAGAGGCGTTAAATCTGGCTGTTTAAATTCATCAATCGGGGTAGGTACAGTGACAATAAAAAAGTTACAGCTTTTTAAATCTTCTAAATTTGCTGAATAACTGAGCTGATTTGCCTGTTTAAGTTCTTCTGGAGAAACTTCGAGAGTATGGTCTTGGCCACTTTTAAGTTCATCAATTCGTTTTTGGTAGATATCAAAACCGACGACTGGTACTTTTTTCCCAAATTCTACCGCCAGTGGCAAGCCCACATAGCCCAAACCAATCACCGCAATTTTTAAATCTGCAATAGAGAGCATTTCAACGCCTTATTTACTGTACTTATGAAGATTGAATCTTTCGGCAGGCATACTAGCAGAAAAACATGAAATTTCCGTTGTGATTTAACACCAAAAAACAAAAAAATGAGGAAATATTCCGCTAACGTTATGGGGGGAATACTTTCCAGAACGATCTTGGAAAGAAAATCGGCTTTTTTCTCTTGATTCACTTTTCAGTTAAAACTAGATACATTTTGTTATAAAAGAATCAGACTTCTCAGGTAGAATATGGCGGATTTAACGAATTAAATATTAAAAACGGGATTTCATGTGCGACAAATTCAACTGGCTTTTTTACTGACTTGTGGTCTTACTTTGACCGGTTGTGCAGTTACCTCTGGTCTGCAAACTTATGACCTACCAGCAGAAGGTGTTTATCAAACCGAACTTGGCACTTCAGTCAATGTGATTAAACTCACCCAAGACTCTATGCTTGCCGTTCAGCCGGCTGTGCAGAACATTCAACAAGACTATGCCCATTTGTTTAGCACCCCACATCATAGCTACAGTCTGAGTCCGGGCGACATCCTGTCTATTTATTTGTGGGCTTATCCGGAAATGACCCCGCCAAGTAGCACTATTAGCAGTGACCAGTCTGCCCAGGCTAACGGTTATCAGATTGACTCACAGGGCTATATCCAGTTTCCAATTATTGGCCGCTATAAGGCTGCGGGCAAATCCCTGACCCAAGTCAATCGTGAGTTACGCAGTCAACTGTCCCGTTATTTAAAAACGCCTGATGTGATTGTGCGGGTACTGTCCTATCAGGGTCAGCGCTACTCCGTTCAGGGCAATGTGATGAAAGGCGGTCAGTTTTATTTAAGCGATCAGCCGGTGAGTATCTACACTGCCTTAGGCATGGCCGGTGGTGTCAATGCACAACAGGGCAATAATGCTTCCATTACCTTGGTTCGTCAGGGACAGACCTATACCCTGAATACGGTAGAACTGGAAAAAGCAGGTTTTTCACTGCATAACTTGCTGATCCAGCCAAATGACACTTTATATGTTAACAATCGCGAAAATCAGAAAATTTATGTTATGGGTGAATCTGGTAAAAACCAGTCCTTGCCACTGCGCGATCAGGGGATGAGTTTAAGTGATGTATTAGGTGAAAGTTTGGGTCTAAATCCACTCTCTGCCAGCCGCAGCAAAATTTATATCGTACGCAGCCAGCCAAATGCTGTGCATACCGAAGTTTATCAGATGGATCTGAGCAGTATTGCCGACTTTGGCCTGGCCAACCAGTTTCAGATGCGCAGCAATGACATTGTCTACGTCGATGCTTCAGGTCTGGCACGCTGGCAACGTGTCGTGAACCAGGTCATTCCGTTCTCGAATGCACTTTATAACCTGGATCGCTTGGGGCAGTAATGCAGATTAAACGTATTTTGGTGGTCTGTATTGGTAATATCTGCCGTAGTCCTATGGCGGAATACTTTTTGAAACAGCAGTATCCGCACTTACAGATTGAATCTGCCGGTATTGCGGGCATGGTAGGACATGCAGCGGATGAAAAAGCCAGTCTGTGCATGCAAAGTTTGAGCATTGATATGAGCCCGCATGTGGCTCGAAAGCTGAATGCCGAGATGATTAAACAGGCCGATCTGGTTCTGGTGATGAGTCAAAACCAGCAAAAACATCTGGAACAGACCTGGCCTTTTGCCAAAGGTAAAACCTTCCGTTTGGGGCACTGGCAAGGCAAGAATATCGCTGACCCTTATCAGCATGACCAAGCTGTATTTGATGATACCTGCCAGCTAATACAGAGTTGTATTGCTGACTGGAAAAAATATATTTAAATTTGAAATCAAGATTATGAGCCAAAATAGCAATACTGAAGATACAATAGACTTAAAAGAATTATTTTTTTCACTCATTGCCCAGTGGAAGCTGATTGCACTGTGTGTCATCTTAAGCGTGATCTGCGCATTGTTGTATTTAAGAGTCACCCCGGATACCTATTCAGTCGATGCGTTGGTACAGGTCGAAGAGAATAAAGGAGCTTCTGCTGCCTTATTGGGTGATTTGTCCAGTATGATCGAGCAAAAGCAACCCGCTCAGGCAGAAATAGAACTGCTGAAATCGCGTCTGGTGCTGGGTTCGGCCATTAAAGCCTTAAACCTCGATCTACGCATCGCTGGCACTGAAAACAGCTTTACCGACCGCTTGTTATCACCGCATGACTATCAGACCGAATACAGTAAATCATCTGTTTTGTTTAAGGACAATGGTAAATCCTTTGATATCCGTCAGTTTGAAGTACCGGCTTATTTCCATGACAAAAATTTACGTCTAGACTTTCAGCAAGGTAAATACACTTTAACTGATCCGGCCACAGAACAGGTGGTCTTCTCTGCCCCATTAAATCAGCCTAGTGAATTGCAGTCTGAACATGGTCAGTGGAAAGTTGCCATTTATAGCCAGGACCAGTTCAATGCACCTTATCTTGTTCAAAAGCAATCCCTCCCCGCTGCGGTAAAATCAATTCTTGCCAATTACTCGGTTGCAGAAAAAGGCAAAATGACCGGTGTATTAGGCCTGAATTATCAGGGGACTGACAAACAGCATATCACTGAAGTCCTGAATGCCATCCTGGCTGCCTATAGCCAGCAAAATATTGAACGTCGTTCTGCAGAAACGGCCCAAACACTTAAGTTTCTGGATGAACAGTTACCTGAATTGCGCCAGCAACTGGATGTAGCTGAGCGAGAATTCAATACTTTCCGTCAGCAATTCAACACGGTCGATGTCACCAAAGAATCGGAACTGTATCTGACCCAAAGTATTAGCCTGGAAACCCAAAAAGCACAGCTAGAGCAACAAGTAGCTGAGGCTTCTGCCAAATACACCAATGAACATCCGGTGATGCAGCAGATGAATGCACAACTGGCTGCCATCAACAAAAGAATTAACGAGCTGGAAGGTACTTTAAAGCAGCTACCAGACCTGCAACGCCGATACTTACAACTGTTCCGTGAAGTTGAAGTGAAACAGCAGCTCTATACTGCACTGTTAAACTCTTATCAGCAGCTACGAATTGCCAAAGCTGGTGAAATTGGTAATGTGCGTGTAGTCGATACTGCCGTTGAACCACTAGAACCGATCAAACCGAAAAAACTGCAAATCCTGATTTTATCCATCTTCTTGGGCGGTTTCCTGGGTACCTTGCTGGCACTGCTACGCAACATGCTACGTTCAGGCATTAAAGATTCCAGTCAAATTGAAAATGAACTAGATTTGCCGGTATATGCAACAGTACCTCGCTCGCCTGTCCAAAATGGCTATATCAAGCTGGCCAAGAGGAAAAAATATATTCCTATCCTGGCGGTTAAAAACAGTGATGATATTGCGATTGAGAGTTTGCGTAGTATGCGTACTGCCATTCACTTTGCCTTGAGCAATGCACGGAACAATATTGTGATGATTTCTGGTCCTGCACCAGAAGTGGGTAAATCTTTTATCTCGACCAACCTAGCTGCAATTTTGGCACAAAGCCAGAAACGTGTACTCTTGATTGATGCGGATTTACGTCGGGGTTATATCCATAAATACTTTAATCAGACGCCTCAACCGGGTCTGTCCGAGTATTTAAATAAACAGGCTACTTTAAATGAAGTGATCAAAGCCACAGATATTCCAGGATTAGATCTATTGACTCGGGGTAAAAGCCCGGTGAATCCGTCCGAGTTACTCAGTACTCCATTATTTGGGGAAATGCTGACTCAGTTATCCAGTCAATATGATCATATCCTGATTGATACCTCACCTATTCTTGCAGTGACTGACGGGATTATCATCTCGCAACATGCAGGTGTGAATTTGTTGATTGCACGTTATGCACAGACTCAGATGAAAGAGCTGGAATTAACAGTCAATCGCTTTGAACAGGCTGGCGTCAAGGTCAATGGCGTGATCTTGAATGATATTCAGCGCTCCAGTGCAGGTTATGGCTATGGCTATAATTATGCCTATGCCTATAAAGCTTCAAAAGACAAGGATTGAGCTAGCACAGATAAAAAATTGCTATCAAGGGAATAATCAACACTTTGACATACTCCCCCCACTTTCGTTTTACCTCAAGTGGGGGATTCTAAAAGCAAAAGCTCTTAGGTGACTTCCTCACGGATTTCACTTGCTTTCTGCTTCACAGGGCGACCTTTACCGCATCGACCCTCCACAGACAAAACGGCATGTCCTGCCGCTAAAATGTTGCGAGAAGCGTTAATATCCGCATTCTCGCTAAAGCCACATTCAACACACTCAAATTTAGATTGAGTTTGTCTATTCTCTTTCGCTACATGACCGCATGAGCTACAAGTTTGACTTGTATATCTAGGGTCAACTTTAACGAGTAAACCACCTCGCCATTGTTGTTTATACTCCAATATTTTGACAAGCATTGACCAACCTTGATCAAGAATTGATTTGTTCAAGCCTGACTTGGCTTTCACATTCTTTCCTTTGTTCTCGATTGTACCTTTTGCTGACTTCGACATATTGGCTACTTTTAAGTCCTCAACTACGATCATTGCGTGGTTTTTGCTGAGCGTTGTAGTGACTTTATGCAAGTAGTCATGCCGAATATTGGCAATATGATGGTGTAATTTATTGATCTTTAAATTGAGCTTTTTCCAATTTTGGCTGAACTTGGTTTTCTTTCTCAACTTGCGTTGGAATTTGGCTATTTTTACCTGATTGGCTTTAAAACTATTGATTGGTTTAAATACATCACCATTGGATGTTGTAAGTAACTTCTTAATACCTAGATCAACACCAACGGCTGATTTTGATGGGTGGACTGGTGCTTCTACTGTGTTTTCAGCACCAAATGACACATACCATTTCCCGACATGCTTTGAGATTGTGACGTTCTTAATCTCACCCACAATATTTTGTGATTTTCTGAATTTCACAACGCCAATGTCATTAGGTAACTTAACTTGGTTGCCTTTAACCCAACAGTATCTATTGAATTGAACAATACGAATGGAATCATAGCCATTAGATTTCTTTTTGAATCGTGGCATGAGTGGTCTAAGTTGGACTTCACGACCATCAGGCAATTTAAAGAATCTTGGTTTTTTGGCTTTAAATGGTTTTTGCTTTAACTTGGCTTGTTGTTTTGGATTAAAGAATTTATCCCAAGCATCACCAAGATCACGCACTTTTTGTTGAAGTGAAACGCCATTTGAACTGTTTTCTAGAAAAGCACACTCAGGTTTTTTTCGTAATTCAGGAATTTTATTGACTAAATTAACTTTGTTGATTCGCTCATTTTTAGCAAGCATCTCAAATGATACAGCTAAAATTTGATTCCAAACAAAACGTGCAGAGCCAAGCAACTTGTTTAAAACAAGCTCTTGTTCCGCATTAGGCTCAAGCCTAAATTTGTACGCTTTGTTGATCTTCATTTCGCCTTAAATCTATTTAGATACAGAAACTTAATGTAAATTATTCTATCATATTGCACTGAAAAAACACCAAAAAAAGTCGTGAAATTCACCTCCACCCTAATGTTGGGTGGAGTCCTCTTTCACACTAAAGATAGCGCTTCAAACAGATTTGGAATCATTCAATTTAAATCTGTTTGAAGCTTTTTTATATTTTTCTAAGTAATGAATATCATTGTATCCAGAACAGCCGCACACATCATTTGATTCCTCACGTGCAATATCGCCTTGAAACCCAATCATTATTAATTAGGAAATATATGCTTCAACCAGCGTCAGCAATAATCAATTTTTTTATCACATTATTTTACTTCTTTTGTAAATAAAGGAGTTTCAGGCATGTTTTTTCCCGAAAACCGCGCAGCACCGACTTCCTGATTAGGAGCATTAATTCCCTCTTGGCTCAACATCACTTGAGCTGTTTTAAACATGATTTTAAAATCTAACCACATATTGTGCTGTTCAACATATTGTACATCTAATGCAAATTTTTCTTCCCAGGATAAATTATTGCGTCCACTTACCTGAGCAAGCCCTGTCATACCAGGTTTAACTTCATGCCGTCGCATTTGCTCATCAGTATAATGTTCAAGAAATTCTTTTATTTGAGGCCGCGGTCCAACAATACTCATCTCTCCTTTCAAAACATTAATCAGCTGTGGCATTTCATCTAAACTGCTAGAGCGTAACTTTTGTCCAAATGCAGTGATACGAAATTTATCAGGTAAAGGATTACCTTCCTGATCTAGTGCATTTCTCATAGAACGAAATTTAATCATTCTGAATAATTTGCCATTTTTACCCGGTCGTTCTTGATAAAAGAGAATAGGCGAACCCAAATTTTTTCGTACTTTATAAGCGATAATAATAAAAACCGGGAATAATATAAGCAAAGCCATGAATGCAATCACTATATCAAGCACCCGCTTAGATACCTCTCCTTTACTCCTCATTAAATCAGCAATAGAATAAAAATAAATTTGAGGCGTGAAAGATTCTTTTGATATCCAATTATCTTTATGCACAAAATGTCTAGATTTTATTTTACCCATTTTATCTAATTGATCTTTTTTTGAAGAAAATTTTATTATTTTACTTTTACACTCTCCTTTATTTTTAGAATATTTTTTTAATATAATAGTATTTTTTCTATCAGATAAAGGCTTATATATTAAAATAGTATTTTCTTCATTATTTTTGATCTTAGCTTTTTCTTTTTTTAGATACATTAATAAACACCTCGATATGTCTATTTTTTATTAATCATATCAAGGGTTTTATTTCTTAAGTAGCAATATATCTTAGATGGAATTATCGACCTAAAAATAATCTTATATTAGTATTTTTTTATTAAAACCTTAATTTAAATATTATAAATGAAAATTTATTTGATATTGCAATAAAATCTTTGTTCTCCTATCAATAAAATAAGCTATTTCGTGAATGATTAGCACTTCATAGTATCTAGTAAATATCCTCAATAAATATAGAAAAGTAGCGGTAATTTTTTTAAATAAAAATTCATAAAATACAACACAGCTCACACTAAAAAAATGTGACAAAATGTGATTTAACAAAGAAGACTGTGATTTAATTCACCAATTGACTCTATATTTTAACTACATCAAAAATGTAAGGAGGCTGATTTAGCAAGTGTATAGCATCAACAAGTATCTAAAATATTTCTATATATAACTGAAAAACATATATTTTTAATATTTGTATCAAATATGTCATTTTTACTATTAGCAATTATCCCTAGACTGGTGTTTGTATGCTTTCATACATCTGTATAAAAATAGATTTTATTTAAAGCTTGTGAGTTATTTGCTTGAATAGAAGAAGAACGAGGAGTTGGCTCAGCTAAATTATAGCTACAAGCTAAATCACTCAATTAAATCACTCAATAATGACGTTTGAAAAATCCTGTAGTTACGGGCTTTTAAAATAAAGTTCTATCTGTAAGGGAAGAGGACTCCACCCCGACAGTCAAGGTGGAGGTGAATTTCACAAAGCTTTAACCCTACTGACTTTGAATATACTTCTTAATTACATCTAAAGACGCACCACCACAAGCCCTGAAAAATAAGATCGTGATCATAAAACAGGTTTGAGCTTGTCGAAAATGGGCGAGTATGTCAAAAATCTATAGTATAAAAATCATGTACAATCGCACGAGCACCAAATCTTTCTTTTTGATTAATCAACCCCCTATTTAAAAACTTCCCTTCATTTTCATTAGAAATACCAAAATCAAATATTTTAGCAAATTTTTTACTGTTATTTATTAAAAAATCAATCAGATAATCTAATACTTTTCCCTCTCTGCCCTTATCATTACTCGCCAAATACTGAATATGAACCACTCTCTCAGTTTCAAAAGTAACTGCTGCTGCCACAATATTACCATCAAGACAGCACTTATAAGCTCTTATATTATTAGGAAATCTGCTTTTCAATAAATCTATTTCAATTTCATTATGGACAGGTTGTTGGTTATGATGCTCACGTAATACTTCACGAAGCACACCCCAAACAATACTAGGCTGATCTACTTCTTCACAAATAATACCATTTTTTTTGAGCTTCTTAATTGACCTTCTTTTACTTTCTGAATATGAATATTCTTCCTCTAAATCAATACAAACGCTAATATCTCTACGATAAAGGTTGGCATGATTTCTAAATAAAGCATATAAGTCTTCTTGTGCTGGATAATTATGATAAATACTCGGAATACATTTATATATAATTTTTTCAATATTTTTTTCTTTAAAAAAAATCTTTAATTGAGTAAAGAGTTCAAGCATATCAGCAGCATGTATCCCTCTATCAAATAAAAACCCGCCAAAGGTTAAACCTTGATGACTATAAAAAATATTATCTTTAATATTTCCAGGTAATAAAGCCATAACTTCATCTTCATCATTTTTAAATATTAAAGAGAAATCTTCGAAACGATCAGAATGATACTCCATGAAATCCCGATTAAATATAAAGTGATAATTTTTACATTTTAACAAAAATTTATTCCACATTATTTTATCTGAATCTTCATATTTTTTTATTTTAAAGCTTATATTTTCGCCCATTGCAATCTCCTATATAAGTTAAAAATTCTCTACTTATTATTTTTAAGTTAAATTTAATCAAAATTATTTTTATGAATAAAAATATTATTAAATGAATTCTAAGCTAATTCATTCCTAATATTTGTAATAATCTATGATTTATATGATCAGCATTAAAATTTTTTTTAGCATATAAAAAGCCTTGATACCCCATTTTATTTACTTGTTCAGGATACTCTATAAAATAAATCATTTTCTTTACTAATGCGTTTACATCCCATTTAGAAATTAGGAAACCTGTAACACCATCTACCACAGTTTCATTACAGCCAGGTACATCAGTAGTAATCACTGGACGCCCAATAGCCATAGCTTCTTGTGTACTGCGAGGTACGCCCTCACGATAATAGGAAGGTAATACAAAAACTGCACTCTCACGTATTCTTTGATTCACATCTTTAACGAAACCAGCGTATTCTATAATTCCTGTTTCTATCAATTGATCTAATTGTGCCTGCTTTAAACCAGTTGGATTTTCAGGATCCAATCCACCTATAATTTTAAATGTTATATCAGGATATTTTTCTTTAACTATTCGAGCGGCTTCTAAATATTCAAATATACCCTTTTCAGCAATTAACCTGGCAATAAAGATAAAAGATAAATTTTTCTCGGTATCCCATTTCGTATAGGCATACTCTTGTAAGTTAAGACCAATTGGTCCTAAGACTTCAATTGCATTATTTTTATGGGGAAGATTATAACGATGTACTAGATCTTTAGGATCATCGCGATTTAAGAAAATAATTTTATCTAAATATGGAAATGCAAGCCGATATAAAGAAATTTGTACAAAGCGTATGAATTTAGTCTTTAAACTTTGACCATGCTTATGAATGGTAAAAGGTGAACCCAAGCCTTCAATCATTCCATAAATATAGGGAACATTCGTCTTATAAGCAGCTAAAGTAGCATAAATAATAGGTTTAGTTGAGTATGAAAAGACTATATCAGGTTGAATTTCTTTTATTTTATTTATAAGCTGAAAAATAGAATATAGATCAGATAATGGGTTCAATCCCCCACGACTAAGTTGATAGGAAATAGGAGTTGCTCCAAGATTTTTAATTATATCTAGCCACTGATCATCATACTCGGAGACAAAAGCATAAACCTGATGACCCTGCTCTAAACATGCAAAAATAAAATCTTTACGAAAATTATAAAGGTTATAAGCAGTAGAACCTATAATAGCAATTTTTTTATTTATCATTATTTTAATCGCCCTATAAGTTCTAATTGTGACATATAAAAATTTTTATCGTCTTCAGAAACAGTAGTCATCCTACGCTTATTTAAAATTTGCATTAAATTCAAAAAACTTAATATTTCTACAATCATTTTTTTTATTTCAAATTTTAGAACAATCTTATTTTTTTCAAGATCAGATATGACATTGTTATAATACTTTTTAATCACTTCAATTTGAGTATTATATCCACGAATCATTTTTTCTTTTTTTACATTTTCCACTTCTCTATAAAAATATAAGGGTTCTTGCATAACCACATAATTAAAATCATTTTTTATAGCTGCTGATAACCATAATTCATAATCTTCAGCTAGGCAGTTATTTTCCTGATAAGGATTTCTTTGACACCATGTCTTACGTGCAAGAAGTGAAGGATGTAATAAATTTGTCAACCCTTGCAAAATTTCTTTTGGCTGCATCTGGTGGTTAGAAAAAATTCTTTTTCCTAAGATCTCATTTTTATTTCCAATAGAATATAAACTGGTTACCACTAAATCAATCTTTGGATTTTCATTTAAGACTTTAATCTGTTTTTCAAGCC
This sequence comes from Acinetobacter lwoffii, assembly GCF_024129715.1. Classification (GTDB taxonomy): domain Bacteria; phylum Pseudomonadota; class Gammaproteobacteria; order Pseudomonadales; family Moraxellaceae; genus Acinetobacter; species Acinetobacter lwoffii_U. Next base: position 53,608 of record NZ_JAMXXM010000010.1, on the reverse strand, counting down.
GATCTACTGCCATTAAATCATCAGCATCCATACGTGCAATAAGGTCATATTCTGCTTCATTGATAATCTGATTTAAGCGATAAGGTAATCTTCTATTAGAACCGTCAGAAATGATTCGGATTCGAGGATCAACAAATGATCGAGCTATCTCTAAAGACCGGTCTGTTGATCCATCATCTACCAATATTAATTCCCAGTTTTGAAAAGTTTGGGCCAGAACCGATTTAATCGCATCTTCTAAGTATTTTTCAGCATTAAAAAATGGAATCCCTATAGAAATATACATATTTATTCTTCCTTATTATTATTTGAAAATATTAAAAAAGCTGCCAATAAAAACCAAAAAATAAGCGTTCTTGCACTATAGGTGGTAAACCCATATAACATTGGCCCTAAGAGTATCATCTTGTTTGAAAGTGACAATTTCTTAAATATTTGGTATAAAAATATTAAAAATAAGGATATTCCTATAATTCCGTAATAAAACAAGATACCTAACCAAGTTGAATGAATTTCATTTCCGGTAGGGTTATATAACCAGTGAGCACCTTGTCCAGCCCCAAAAATTAAATATTGAGGATAATCTAAAAAACTAAAAAGACCACGTCCTTCTACCTGACTGTCTCTTTGATCTAACCCTTCTATAAAGCGTAGTGCAATGCTATCAAAAACCCCCAAGCTATATAAAAAGTAGCTTAAGCTTCCAAAAAACGCTAATGTTCCAATGAATACAAATATTCTTTTATTCAGGTCCCCTTTTTGACTAAATATAAGTCCCAGAGTTAACATTAAAAAACCAACTGAAGCAGATCTTGACATGGTCAATAAAATCAAGAATAAAGCTAAAAAATAGACAGTTATTTTTTTAAAACCGTTTCCTGAAATATACAGATAAATTGCACAGCTACTCAGTACCCAAAATGCCATCTGGTTAGGATCATTAAAAAGACCATTGTATCGAGGTTCAAAATCATAACGACCTAAGTTACTTGCCCAGATAATAATTTCAACAATATAGGAAAAAGGAATAAGGAATAATAATTTTTCATAGAAAAATTTTATCTGGACTTGATTTAAATTCATCATTAATAGAAAAAACAACAAATTAAATATCCAGTAAACTGTCGACATCATATAACTTGAATCTAGAACAATTAAATACCAAGCAAAATTTACACAAATTGCATAAGCAACGAATAATAAAATTATATTTGAATACTCAATATTTATTTTAGAGCTTTTGCTAAATAGCAATAAAATGGCACCCATAATAAAAATATGGCTGAATTGTGGAACTCCACTTGACCAAAAATAAAACTGAGATAAAAAAAATGAAAATAGTATAAGATATATAATTGACTTATCTCTTATATTAGTATCACTTAAAAAAATAATGTTATTTTTTGAATTAGTTTCATTTAAAATAATCATTATCCATTCCTTTTTTATTGTCTTTTGCTCGACAGAAAAGCAAAAGAACCGATTAATATTTTATATTATTAATTTAATTATTTTCTTATTTAATATATTTTAAAATGGTATTCTCTAACAAAATCAATAATATTTATCGAACTTATTTATATTAAAAATCTTTTTTAATAAGTAACCAGTAAAAAAACCTGAAAAAATCATATGTTAAAATTTCAGATGGATATTCTCTCAAAATTCTTAGCATTTTTTCTAATGATTGCTTTTTGGAAAACAACCCCAACTCAAATGCATTTATCCATAAAGCTCTTTTTTTTGCTTTATTAAATAGAATATGATTTTGGTATTCATTTAAAATCATCATTCTCGAATCATGCATAAGAGACGTCTGTTTATGCATATTATTATCATGTAGCCTGTATTTAGCAAAAATAACCGGAAGATAACATAACTCTCCCTCCTGTGCTAAAAGCAACCACATATACCAGTCTTCGATTTTTACCTTAGCATCATAACCGCCAATTTTTTTCAAAGCTTTAGATCGGATCAGTTGGGTCGTAGCTGGCAAATCATGTTCTAACAATAAAATTTTTTCAAAATTATAACTTTGTCTTTTTTTAACTCTATTTTTGACAAGATTAGAATCATTATCAATAACTGCCACTCCTCCAAATACTGCGATACAATTTTTGTTTTGGTTTAAAAATTCGGATTGTATTTTTATTTTATCTTTTAAGATTATATCATCTGAAGCCAGAGAAGAAAAATATTCTCCCTGTGTCCATGCTAATGCTTCATTCAAGGTTGCACTCAAGCCCTGATTGGATCGATGTCTAAACTCAAATCGGGTAAATCGTTTTTCACAGAGCGGAATCAGTTCTTGGATTTTTTCTACGGAAGAATCTGTAGATCCATCATCAATGACAATTAACTCAATATTCTGATAAGACTGATCAATGACACTCTGGATACTGTCACACACAAATCTCTCATGATTATAACTTGGTATAATGATAGAAATTAAAGGGTGTTCAATTTTCATATTATATCTCTTTTTATTCTAATGGTTTAAATATAAATAAACTGATGACTATCCAATACATCCCGTAATTTACCAGGTAAGCAATCGAGACCCCTTCAAATCCAAAAACTTGGGTACATACATAGGTCAAAACCAGAAGGGACAGAGTAAATATAATTTCTGTAGAGATATACAGTTTGGTCATGGCTTTGCTTAACATTAAATAACCTAGTATCCAGCTCCCTATCTTTAATGCATCGCCCATCATTTGCCAAAAGAACAGGCTTTGCATGGGTGCGAAGGAGGGACTGAACAATACATTGATAATCCAATCACGTAACACAAAAACAATTATGCCTCCTGCCACAGCCATTGGAAGAAGGAACTTATAGCCTAAATAGACTTCTTTCTTAATTTCTTCAAGCATCTTGAGCTCTGATAGGCGCGGCAAGTAATAGACCCCCAATATTGTTGTAACCAGCATCAGGTATACGGTACTTAGACGGATCATCGCTTCCCAGTATCCTGCATATGCCACGCCAAACTCCTGGCTTAAATAGGCACGAATCAGCATTTGCGATAAAGGCACGCAGATCGCACTTACCAATGCCATCCAAACAAAAGAACTAAATTTTTTAGTAATTTCGAAGTCTATTTTTCCAAACAGAGACGAAAATTTAAACCAGTCCGCTCTACAACACAGAAATAACGTGGCTATAAATGCAATAGACTGATAAATGGATAATGCAATCAAGGCACCATATAGATGTAATTTTATGGCTAAAATACTTGTAATAATAAGAGCAAATAAACTGCCTGAAATATTAGCAATGACTAATTTTAATATCTCTTTTTTGCCATTTAATATTGCTAAAAACAATGTATTAAAATTAAAAAATATTAAAAATACTGCGAACCATACGAAAACATTTTGATATTCAAGGGTATGAAATATATAAAGTGATAGCTGGTTTTGGAAAATTAAAATTAATATTGCAAAAATCAGGCTGAATAGAAAAACAAGACTGCCTGCTGTTTTCCAGATTGCACGTTGTTTGTTTTGATCTTCATGATACTCGGCCGTATATTTAATGACGGCAGTATTAATTGCACTACCTGCAAAAGTTGTTACCATTTGAATAAAATTTTGGAATTGTCCTAAAGCGGCATATCCAGTCGGTCCCAGATATACAGCCAAAATTTTATTCAGTACAAATAGGGTTAGGGTCTTAATCAGCACCGCCACACCATTGAGTACGCTGGTCGTAAGTAAATTCATCTATATTTGAAAACCATTACATAACTGAACAATTTGCTTTGCTTCATCCATAGATAAAGTAGGTCCGATCGGTAAGCTCAAGACCTCGGCATGAATTTGTTCTGAAATTGGTAAACTTAAATCATTCCACTCTTTATAAGCTTGTTGTTTATGCGGTGGAATCGGGTAATGAATCAGTGTCTGTACCCCATGGTCTGCCAGATATTTTTGTAATTCTTCCCGATGTCGGGTTCGGATGACAAACAAATGCCAAACATGCTGGGTATAAGTTTCCGCGTCTATATTTATGAGTGGAAGATCAATGGCTGGATTTTGAATTTCTTTTAAATAGAGATCTGCAATCTGACGGCGATGCTGGTTCTCTCGGTCCAAAAATTTCAGTTTTACGTTCAGAATTGCCGCCTGAATCTCATCAAGACGACTATTTACTCCAAGCATCAGGTTTTTATATTTTTCATGCGAACCATAATTACGTATGGCCTTCAGCATATTGGCTAACTCGGCATCATTGGTGGTAATCGCGCCCCCATCTCCTAATGCCCCCAAGTTTTTACCTGGATAAAAACTGAAGCCTGAGGCATCTCCCCAATTACCTGCTTTTTTACCATCTATTTCAGCACCATGTGCTTGTGCTGAATCCTCTAGGACCAGTAAATTATATTTCTTGGCAATCACCATAATTTCTGGCATTGCAGCAAGCTGTCCATATAAATGAACGGGTAAAATTGCCTTTGTTTTGGTAGTAATAGCTGCTTCAATTTTTTTAGGATTAATATTTAAAGTATTAAGATCTGGTTCTACCAGCACCGGTTTTAGATTATTTTGTGAAATAGCCAGAATACTCGCAATATAAGTATTTGAAGGCACAATGACTTCATCTCCTTCATTTAGCTTACCCAATTCTTTCCATGCACGCAGGGTCAGAATAAGAGCATCCAAACCATTGGCAACCCCTATGGCATACTGCGTTCCACAATAATGCGCAAAATGTCTTTCAAAATCGTCTACCTGTTTGCCACATATATACCAGCCAGAATCAACTACCTGTGTACAAGCTACGATAAGTTTATCAAAATATTGAGCATTTATCGCTTTTAGGTCAAGAAAAGGAATCATTCTTATCAATCTCATAAAAAATCAGAAAATTAGGGAATATAGCTCCAAAATAAGAGCTTATTTTTAAACAGTTGTTCCTATATTTAATGTACTGCTTCTAGATTTATTGATATAAAAAATTAACTCTACTATATTTATTAATTTTTAATTATTTTTTAAAATATTATTCTACAACGAATACATTGAAAATTAATCATTCTTGTACTTTTATCGTATTATTGATTTAATTATTTACTGTTAAATTTATAATTGGTTTATTTACCTCTTTTAAAAAATCCTGATAATTTCGAATATAATCATTTTCATCATAATGATTATTCGCCAACACCAATAGTACACAATCTTCAGAAAAATCATGAATTTCTCTCCATATTAAAGATTCTATATATAATCCTTTTAAAGGAGAATTCAAAATAATTTCATCTTTAATACACCCATTATCCAATATAAATCGACAGCTACCTTTTATACATATAGCTATTTGTTTCAAAGCAATATGGGCATGAAAACCACGAGCTTTATTTAATGTACTAAAAATATAATAAAGACGTTTAACTTTAAATGGAATAGATTGATTTGATTCAATTGCAACTAATCCACCTCTTTCATCACCTAAACTAGGTAAATCAATTAATTTAACTAAACTCATTATTACTCCCTTACTAAAGAAATCAGATATTGGCCATAGCCATTTTTATTCATTGTTTGACCAATCGCTAAAACTTCCTCTCTGCTCAACCAGCCATTATTTAATGCAATTTCTTCTAAGCAGGCCACTTTATAACCCTGGCGTTTTTCAATAGTTTCTACAAATTGAGCTGCTTCGAGTAGACTGCCCTGTGTACCCGTATCTAACCAGGCAAATCCACGCCCCAACAATTCAACATTTAAATCACCGCGTTCCAGATATGCCTGGTTAATTGAAGTAATCTCTAACTCACCTCGCTCAGAGGGTTTTACTTGTTTGGCAATCTGAATGACATCATTGTCATAAAAATACAGACCCGTTACAGCAAAGTTAGATTTAGGATTTTTTGGTTTTTCTTCAATTGAAATCACACGTTGCTGTTCATCAAATTCTACAACACCAAAACGTTCAGGGTCTTTCACCTGATAGCCAAATACAGTTGCTCCTTTTTGCCGTGCTGCAGCTTGGCGTAGCATATGGGTAAAACCTTGCCCGTAAAAAATATTATCGCCTAGCACCAAACATACATTGCTTTGGCCAATAAATTTTTCACCCAGGATAAAGGCTTGTGCTAAACCATCAGGACGAGGCTGAATCGCATAACTCAGCTCCATGCCAAACTGTGAACCATCTCCTAATAAACGCTTAAACCCCTCAATATCCTCTGGCGTACTAATGACAAGAGCTTCACTGATACCGGCTAACATCAGTACGGATAATGGGTAATAAACCATTGGTTTGTCATAAATTGGAAGTAGCTGTTTCGAGATGCCTTTGGTAATCGGATGCAAACGTGTGCCCGAACCACCGGCTAAAATAATCCCCTTGGTTGTGCTAGCCATTAGACTGCCTCCCCTAAACGTTCACGCTGATAAGAACCATCCTGAACGCGATGACACCATGTCAGATTGTCCAGATACCACTGCACAGTTTTACGGATACCGGTCTCGAATGATTCCTGTGGCTTCCACCCCAGTTCCCTTTCAATTTTTGAAGCATCAATGGCATAGCGCAGATCATGTCCAGGCCGATCCTTAACAAAGGCAATTAAGCTTTCATAACTTTGCCCGTTCAGTTGGGGTTTTAATTCATCTAAAATCTGACAAATAGTTTTAACCACGTCTATATTTTGTTTTTCGTTCCATCCACCAATATTATAGGTCTCACCCACTACACCCCGAGTCGCAACCTGACATAAAGCGCGGGCATGATCTTCTACAAACAGCCAGTCACGAATCTGCTGACCATCTCCATAGACCGGTAATGGTCTGCCTTCCAAAGCATTTAAGATCATCAAAGGAATCAGTTTTTCAGGAAAATGATAAGGTCCATAATTATTTGAACAGTTCGTGACAACCACCGGCAAACCATAGGTTCTATGCCAGGCCCGAACTAAATGATCTGAACTGGCTTTACTTGCCGAATAGGGCGAACTTGGTAAATAAGGGGTAGTTTCAGTGAATAGATCAGTTGTGTCTTCTAAGTCGCCATATACTTCATCTGTTGAAATATGATGAAATTTGAATCTAGATTTTTTAATTTCAGTCAAATTTTGCCAATACTTTCGTGCAACCTCTAATAAGGTATAGGTACCGACGATATTTGTACTGATAAATTCAGCCGGACCATCGATGGAACGGTCCACATGAGATTCTGCCGCCAAATGCATGACCACATCTGGCTCAAAGTCTGAAAATAATCGCGCTAAAGATACATGATCACAAATATCAGTTTGAGCGAATTGATAACGAGGGTGATCCAATACAGAAACTAATGACTCCAAGTTACCTGCATAAGTTAACTTATCAACATTTAAGACCTGATGCTCAGTCTCCTTGACCAGATGCCGGATGACAGCAGATCCAATAAAACCGGCTCCACCAGTCACTAATATTTTCATCACCATTTTTAATACCCTTTAATATTTTTATTCTACTTTTCACTAATTATTTTTAATATATTGATGCCTTTTAAGCATCTCTATTTTTATTGATTTGTTCATAAGATATATGAATTCTATTACACAAGCCACTTACAAAAAAAGCCGATACTTAAATGTAGTTACATTTTATAGATCTATTTTAGTTTTTAAAAATATTTTTACTCTATATCGATCTTAATCCTTTACACACCTTTCAGCTAATATTGTTCGAATATTCATTATTTTTTTATTCTAATACTTTAATTAACAAAGTTTTATTTTAATTTTTGTAAGATATAATTATTTTATAAATTATTAAACTAATACTTAAATTATATGAAAATCAACAATCTAAGAAACCTTTAGATCAGATAAAAATTATATGAAAATACTTTTCTCGATTAATTTATATCGTTATAGCTCCTTTCATAGGATTCAACTTATCTATTAAAAAAAATAACAATTAGAAACAATTAATCTTCTTTATAACGTTAAAAAATTTTCTATATCTCTACCGCTTGTTCAATCAAGCTTTCACGTCTATTTTCTTCCATCTTTTTGCAAAGTCTTAGCCTGGCGTTATTTAATTGGGTCAAAAATAGCTATAGACAAGGTATGTGATCTATTATATTTTTTAGATGTTAATCACATAAATCGAATTAAAAATTAATAATTATTAATAAATACCAATTCTGAACATATAAAAATAAAGGGGTTTCAAGTGAACCATAAACACCTTTTAGGTATTTTTACCTTAAGCCTATCTCTAGTTGGATGTGCAGCAATATCCGGCTTTCAAACCTATAATTTACCGAAAGAAGGCATCTATCAAACTGAGCTAGGAACGCCTGTCAATCTGGTGCAATTGAATCAGCAAACCCTACCTGTCGTACAGTCGGCTCAAACGAATAATCTCAATCATTATGCAACTTTATTTCAGACCGAGGTGCAGGATTATCGCTTGAATCCAGGTGATATCTTATCTTTTCAACTATGGGCTTACCCTGAAATCAGTGCAGCCCCTACGGCCAGCGATAATAACAACGGCTATCAAATTGATCGAAATGGTTATATCCACTTCCCATTCATTGGACGCTATAAAGCAGCAGGAAAAACTCTTCCGCAAGTGAATCAGGAAGTACGACGCCTATTAACACCTTATTTAAACCGTCCGGATGTAGTGGTACGCGTGATTTCATATCAAGGACAACGCTATTCTGTAGTTGGCAATGTGAAATCGGCAGGACAATTTTACCTGTCTGACCAACCAGTAAGTGTTTATACGGCGCTCGGTTTGGCGGGTGGTATTAATGAGCAAGGTGACTCTACTTCAATTCAACTTGTGCGTCAGGGTGTAACCTATGACCTGAATACAATTGCACTGGAAAAGGCTGGATATTCCTTGCATAAGCTATTGATTCAACCGAATGACACTCTTTATATCAGTCCTCGTGAAAATCAGAAGATCTATGTCATGGGTGAGGCCAGTGCCAATAAGCCCTTACCACTACGTGACCAAGGTATGACTCTCGCTGATGTATTGGGGGAAAGTGAAGGCATTAACCCCTATTCCGCGAATTCTAGCCGGATTTATGTCTTACGTGGAAATCCAGACAATCAGATGACTGAAATATATCACTTAAGTCTAAAAAATCTTGGAGATTTTGGCCTAGCGAAACAGTTCAAAATGCGTAGCAATGATATTGTCTATGTTGATGCCACAGGTCTGACCCGTTGGGAACGCGTTGTTAGCCAGATTCTTCCATTTTCATATGTCGCTGATTCGGCTATACGATAGGTAATTTAGCTATAGTACTAGGTGCTTAATACTGAATATGAAACAGACACAATAAGAACTGTCTTCTTCTGATCATCATTAAAATATCCGGCCTTATGCAGGTTAGATATTTCAAGAAAGGACAATAAAACCAAAATATGTAGGATTCTTTCTCAGAAAAGCAGCAAGTCTTTGATTATTTTTATAATTTTATTTAAGAATATATCATCGACTGGAAAAATCACTTTTAAACTTTTAGATAGTAAAATTATGAACAAAAATAACAATACCGAAAATATGATTGACCTAAAAGGGGTGTTCTTTTCCTTGCTCTCGCAATGGAAGCTCATTCTCTTATGTGGTTTGCTTAGCCTGATGGCAGTGTTGCTATACATGCGTACCGCAGCCATTAACTATAAGGTGGATGCAATCGTTCAGGTCGAAGAAAATAGAGGGGCATCAGCTGCCTTATTAGGCAGCTTGTCAAGTATTATTAGTCAGATGTCTTCATCAAATGCTGAGATTGAGGTTTTAAAATCACGCACGATTCTTGAATCAGTGATTGATCGTTTAAATCTGGATCTCCATATTGCAAGCACTGAAGACTCTTTTATCAATCGTCTCATTTACGGCAGAAATTCCCAAACCGAATATCAACCCGAAATTGTACGCTTTAAAGAAGGTCAAAAAAGCTTTGATATCCGTCAGTTTGAAGTTCCCGTAGCGTACCAGGATAAAAATCTCCTGCTGAAGTTTCAACCACAGAGCTTTAGCTTGATCAATCCAGCTACAGAGGAAATTGTCTTTCAAGGGCCACTTAACCAGGCCGTTCAAGGCAAAGCTGCACAGGGAGATTGGAAAGTTGCCATCTTTACTCAGGATAAGCTAGATAACAGCTATCAGGTACAAAAACTCTCATTACCAACAGCGATTGATTCTATTCTTGCCAATTATTCAGTGACAGAAAAAGGCGAACTGAGTGGAGTTCTGCAGCTTCGCTATCAGGGTCAAGATAAACAGCATATCACTAAGGTCCTAAACACGATTTTAGCGACTTATAGCCAGCACAATATTACGCGACGTTCAACAGAAACAGCGCAGACCCTGGCGTTTCTGGATGAACAATTACCGGATTTAAAGAAACAGCTTGATAATGCAGAATTTGCCTTTAACCAGTTCCGTCAACGGCATAATACAGTTGATATCGCTAAAGAATCTGAATTGTATTTAAATCAGAGCGTCACCTTAGAAACACAAAAAGTCTTACTTGAACAGAGACAGGCAGAAATAGCTGCTAAATATGCAGCACTACATCCAGCCATGCGAGAAATTACGGCTCAACTTCGTGTGATCAATGGCAAGATTCGTGAACTGAATACAACACTCAAAAATATTCCAGAGATACAACGCCAGTATTTGCAACTGTCACGCGAAGTCGAAGTCAAACAGCAACTGTATACCAACCTGGTGAATTCCTACCAACAACTGCGTGTTGCCAAAGCGGGTGAAATTGGCAATGTACATATCATTGATACCGCACTTGAACCTATTGACCAAGTGCAACAGAAAACACCACTGATTCTGTTCCTCGCCTTTTGGTTCGGTATTTTTGTGGGAATCTTGGTGGCATTATTCCGCAATATGCTGCGTTCTGGTGTGAAAGATAGCAGTCAAATAGAATATCAACTAGAGCTTCCAGTGTATGCAAATATTGCCCATTCTCCGAGTCAGAAACCTGGGCTAAAACTACTCAAAAAGAAAAAGATTCCTTTTGTATTAGCTCTTAAACATAGCGATGATATTGCGATCGAAAGCTTGCGAAGCATACGTACAGCGAGTCATTTCGCCCTAAGCCAAGCCAAAAACAATATCATCATGATTTCAGGTCCAGCACCAAAAGTCGGGAAATCATTTGTTTCCAGCAACCTGGCAGTCATCATGGCGGAAAAAAATAAACGCGTATTGGTGATTGATGCAGATTTGCGTCGTGGTCATATCCACAAATATTTTGATCTAGATAATCAACATGGATTAACTGAATACCTGAATGAGCAGATTACATTGGAACAGGTGGTACAAAACACCAATGTTCCGAACTTGAATGTAATCACCTGTGGTGAAAGTTCAGCAAACCCTTCTGAGCTTCTTAATTCAGTACGCTTCAAGGAATTACTACAATCTCTGATTCCGCACTATGACCATATCATTATTGATACACCACCTGTATTGGCTGTTACGGATGCGATTATCGTATCTCAATATGTTGGACTCAATTTAGTTGTAGCGCGCTATGCAAAAACACAAATGAAGGAGCTAGAGCTTACATTAAACCGTTTTAAACAAGCCGGTAGTATCGTAAATGGCTTTATCCTGAATGATATTCAGCGTTCAGCCGGGGGGAGCTATAGTTATGATTACATTTATAGTTATAAGTCCAGAGAACAAAATAGCTGATCCCATTGAGATAAAAAAACCAGCCATCGCTGGTTTTTTTACATCTTTAAACTTCAACAAAACAGCGATGTTCGCTTGCTAAAAAACCACCCATTCTGCAAGATTTCTCAAAATTTTCTGCTAAGATGGAATGAACCTCAACGATAACATTAGATTGGAATAATACATGAGTAAGGCCTTACCGATTGCTGTCGCTGTTCTTTTAGGCGGTGCCGCGCTAGTACCTGTTTACTATGCAACTCAAAACCCAGCTGCTCAAACCACAAAAGCATCTAAAGATGCCTCGGCTGTTTCTAAAATTAGCTATGCACTCGGTTATGAAGTCGCTCATCAAACTCCACCTGAGCTGGATATTAACAGCTTTGTGACAGGCGTTCGCGAAGGTCATGCCCGTACCGCTCCTGCTTATACTGAAGAAGAATTACAAGCAGCTTATGAGCAATTCCAAAAAGAAATGCAGCAGAAGCAAGTCGATAGTGCCAAACAGGCTCAGGCATCAAGTGATACTTTCCTGACTGAAAATGCCAAAAAAGCTGGGGTAAAAACTACCGCATCTGGTTTGCAATATGTAGTGACCAAAGAAGGTACAGGCAAACAGCCTGCAGCAACTTCAATTGTAAAAGTACATTACACAGGGAAATTAGTTGATGGTACCGTGTTTGACAGTTCGGTTGAACGTGGCGAACCGATTGAGTTCCCACTCAATCAGGTCATTCCAGGCTGGACCGAAGGTTTGCAACTGATGAAAGAAGGCGGTAAAGCAACCCTGTATATCCCATCTAAACTCGGTTATGGTGAACAGGGCGTGCCAGGTACGATTCCTCCACACAGTACTTTGATTTTTGATGTGGAACTCATCGAAGTAAAATAATCCACGAAAAGGAGAGCAACGCGCTCTCCTTTATTTTGAGAATTAATCATGAAAATACAAATAAGTTTGATGGTTTTACTGCTGAGTTCTGGCAGTCTGTTTGCCAAAGAAGTCACCAATAAGAGCCCTGAGGCTGAACAGGTCGGCTACAGCTTTGGTTATCTGATGGGAAAAAGTAATGCTGACTCCTTACAAGGCATTGATCTGGATGCCTTCAGCGCCGGTTTAAAAGCGGCAGCCGCTGGGAAACAGGCGACTTTAAGCGAGGAAGACATGGCGCGGGTGTTGACCCAATTTAAGCGTCAGGCTGAAGCCAAAGAGCTGATTACCTTGAAAAAGCAGGCGGATGAAAATGCCAAAATTGGTCAGGCTTTTCTGGCTGAAAATGCAAAAAAACCGGGGATAAAAACCACCAAATCAGGTTTGCAATATCAGATTCTTCAGGAAGGAAAAGGTAAATCGCCGAGCGCAAATAGTAATGTCCGTGTACATTATGAAGGCCGTTTAATCGATGGTACGGTTTTTGACAGCTCGATTGCCCGTAATCAGCCCGTGGTATTTCGTACCACCCAAGTCATTACCGGCTGGACCGAAGGTTTACAGCTGATGAAAGAAGGTGCCAAATATCGTTTCTTCATTCCGGCCGAACTGGCCTATGGACAGATTGGTTCAGGGGATGTAATTGAACCGAACAGTACTTTAATTTTTGATGTGGAATTACTGGAAATTATTAAATAATAAGTCCTATTTTTCCAGATCTAAAATCGGAGAGGTTCTATATTGGCCTCTCTTTTTTTATGGGCTTAAGTATCCTTAAATCGCAGGTTTTCATGTCACATTCCGATCAGTTTTGCTATGTTATGTTTTAATCAAGCAATTCAACAACAATAGAGGACGTCAGCATGGCAGCAATCAAGACTCGCGAAATTCATTATACTGCGCAGGATGGCAGCCCATTAATTGGTTATTTTGCCGCCCCAGAAACAGATACCCCTGTTGCCGGTGTACTGGTCGCACCCGAATGGTGGGGTCGGAATGAATATACCGAACAGCGCGCCCGTGAACTTGCAGAGCATGGCTATGCGGCCTTGGCCATGGACATGTATGGGGATAAAAAAGTCACAACCAATTCTGATCAGGCTTATCAGTGGATGATGCAAACTTTTGAAGATCCTGACACTATCGTCAACCGTGCAACAGCAGCCTTGAATGCTTTGGCAGCACAGGATGAAGTCAATGCTGAAAAGCTTGCAGCGATTGGTTTCTGCTACGGTGGCAAAGTCGTACTGGATCTGGCCCGTTCTAATGCATCTTTAAAAGCGGTGGCCACTTTCCATGCCATTCTGTCGCCAAAAGCACCGGCTCAGGAGGGTCAGATACAGGCGGAAATCCTGGTGTTACATGGTGAACTGGACAGCATGGTGACCCTGGATGATGTCGCCAGTTTCCGTGAGGAAATGCATGCTGCCAAAGTCGAGCATGAAGTGATTGTTTTTGAAAATGCCAAACATGGCTTTAGCAACCCGCTTGCCGATGAACGGGCCAAAGCCAATGGGGTGGATCTTGGTTACAATGCAGAAGCGGAACAAAAAGGCCTGGCAGCAATGTATGCCTTGCTAGACCGCCATTTGGCATAAATAGAAACAACTATCCGGCTTGTTCACAGGCTGAATATTTCAGATACTTCATGAAGAAAAGAAAGATAAATCCTACCAGAGGAGAATGTGTATGATGGCTGAAACCAACTGCCCCTACTGTAATTTTGACGAATATGATGTCATTGCCAAAAATGATTATGGTGTGGTGTTGCCTGAACCGAATTCATTGTCCGAAGGTCACTGTGTGATTATTCCATTGCGGCATGTGGCCTCGTTTTTTGAAGTGACCGATAAAGAACGTAAAAGTTTGATGTCTTTACTGGAACAGGCACGCAATGAACTGCAATTACGTTACCAGCCTGCCGGTTTTCATGTTGGCTTTATTGATGGTGAAGTATTTCAGGAAAAGGTTGAACATCTGCATATTCATATTATTCCGCGTTATGCAGGCAAGACCTTGAAGCTGGATGAGCGCTGGGGAATTAACGATTAACCGGGTTCTTGATCAAAAATAAATGCTCTACGGAGCATTTATTTTTATGAAAGCCAAGTTCTATCAAGCTCGATGAACATCTACGTTTTTATCCCACTTTTCACATTCCCACCCTGCTGATTCCGCTATACTAGCTGCTGCTTATTCGGTTGCTAGGTGTTCATGTTTGTATTTTCAGATGCCCTGTTGGAATGGTTTGATGTGCATGGTCGTCATGACTTGCCCTGGCAGGTGACAGATGATCCCTATAAAGTCTGGGTCTCTGAAATCATGTTGCAGCAAACCCAGGTCAAAACTGTACTGCAATATTTCGAACGATTTATCCAGCGTTTTCCGACTGTTCAGGACTTGGGTCAAGCCTCATGGGATGAGGTCGCACCCTACTGGGCAGGTCTCGGCTATTATGCCCGCGCCCGCAATCTGCATAAAGCTGCCGGCATCGTAACCGTACAGCAGCAGTTCCCTCAAACCCTGGAAGAATGGATGGCCTTGCCCGGCATTGGCCGTTCTACCGCTGGCGCCCTGATGTCACTGGGTTTACGTCAATATGGCGTAATCATGGATGGTAATGTTAAACGGGTATTGTCACGTTTCTTTGCCATTGAAGATGATCTGTCCAAACCGGTGCATGAACGTGCTCTATGGCAACTGGCGGAACAGCTCTGTCCTATTGAACGCAATCATGACTATACCCAGGCGATTATGGATCTGGGCGCGACAGTTTGTACGCCCAAAAAGCCTTTGTGTCTGTATTGTCCAATGCAGCAGCATTGCAAGGCACATCAGCAAGGACTGGAAAATGAATTGCCTTTTAAAAAGGCCAAAAAACCAGTGCCGGTGCGCTCTGCTCAGGTCCTGCTAATCCAGTCCGGTACAGACTGGCTTTGGCAGCAACGTCCCAATAGCGGTCTTTGGGGCGGTCTCTGGTGTCTGCCAATTATTGAAAATGCACATGAATGGGAACAGCAATGCCAGCAACTTGGCCTTAAAAATATCATCAAAAAGACCCAGATTAGCCACAGTTTTACTCATTTTACCTGGCAACTTGAAGCAATTGTTTTTGCAGTAGATCAGGATCAGCAGGAACATCTGGCCATTGAACTGCAAGGCTGCTGGATGCGTCCAGAGACAGCCATTGATTGCGGTCTGCCAACAGCGATGAAAAAATTGATCTCTGCGGTAAATGTATGACATAGTCTGGACAAAGCAAAAAACCGATCAGCTCAGAATGAGCATTGCCAATATTTAAGGATGAATAGCGTGCGCCAATATCTTGCTTTGACCTGGGTGGCTTTAATTGCCATATTACTAACCGCCTGTAGCAGTACACCGAAAAAACCCCCTGCTGTACAGCTCAATCCTATCGTCGTGCAAAAACTGAAAAGTATGCGAGTACCGTCCTCTCTGCCAATCCCGGTGGCACGCATACAAGCACGTGAGTTAACAGATACCTGGGGTGCTTCGCGCAGTCGCGGACGCCTACATGAAGGTATTGATATCATGGCTCCACGTGGAACCAAAGTCTTTAGCGCGACTGAGGGTCTGATTGCAGATTTATGTAACAACAATTTGGGTGGTAAAGTAGTCTGGATTCTGGGACCAGGCGGCTCCTGGCATTATTATGCGCATCTGGATGGCCATAAACGCGGCTTAAAAGTCGGTGACTATGTCAAAAAAGGCCAGCTGATTGGTTATGTCGGTAACAGCGGCAATGCCCGGCATACTGCACCACATTTACATTATGGAATTTATTTACAGGGCAAGGGCCGCGGTGTGGTCAACCCTTATCCCTATTTACGTTAATTTTAGGATATTTACATGTCAGAAGCGTTGATCAATCGTCTGGTGGAATTTGCTGAATCAGGCAATCAACAAAAAATTGTATTGAATGGTCAAACTTACCAGGGCTGGGTGATGGAAATTACCGAGGATGCGCTTCTGATCAGTACCGGTTATGCTGACAAGGCCGGTAAAGATATGTGGATTCAATTTAGCGATCTGGATCAGGCTGAACTGTCGTATTGGGACAATCAGCAGGATCAATGGACTGTGTTTAAATTATAAAAGCATCAAAACAAGGAGCATCACATGACTGTGCAACGCTGTGGCTGGTGCTCCGGTGATCCGCTGTATATCGCCTACCATGACCAGGAATGGGGACAGGCTCTGCTGGATGAAAATCGCCTGTTTGAAATGCTGTGTCTGGAAGGACAGCAGGCCGGTCTGGCCTGGATTACCGTTCTCAGAAAACGTGAAGCTTATCGTGAACATTTTTTTCAATATTCGATTGAGTCTATCGCCTCACTTACAGATCAACAACTCCAAATAAAACTTGAAGATGCTAGCCTGATACGGCATCGCGGCAAGCTGAATGCCATTCGGGAGAATGCCCAAGCTTGGCTGAAACTGCAACAGCAAGGGATTAATCTGGTGGATTGGCTCTGGTCTTTTGCCCAGCAACCGCGACTGAATAATGATGTTGTGGATTATCGGCAAGCACCCGCTCAAACCATTGAGAGCCAGAAGATGTCTAAAGCACTCAAACAGGCTGGTTTTAAATTTGTCGGACCCACCCTTTGCTATGCCTTTATGCAGGCCGTTGGTATGGTCGATGACCATGAAAATCATTGTGATTTTAAAACAATATCCTCGCACTTAAATAAGAGCTGAAAATCATGTCGAATAATATTATTCAAGCTTATGCAGCCATGTCCGCAGGTGCGGAACTTGAGCCTTATCAGTTTGATGCCGGAGAACTGCAGCCGCATCAGGTCGAAGTCAAAGTAGAATACTGCGGTCTCTGTCATTCCGATATTTCAGTGATCAATAATGAATGGGGTTCTTCAGTGTATCCGGTCGTAGCAGGACATGAGATTATCGGTACCATTACCCATCTGGGTGCAGAAGCCAAAGGCCTGAAAGTTGGTCAACGAGTGGGAATCGGCTGGACAGCGGAAAGCTGCCAATATTGCGATCCTTGTATTTCAGGCCAGCAAGTGCTGTGTACTGGCGGTCAGGTGGCGACCATTGTCGGACATGCCGGTGGTTTTGCCGACAAAGTGCGTGCCGGATGGCAATGGGTCATTCCCCTACCCGAAGATCTTGATCCTGAAAGTGCCGGACCCCTGCTCTGTGGCGGGATTACCGTCTTTGATCCGATCCTGAAACATCAGATTCAGGCCATTCATCATGTGGGCGTAATTGGCATTGGCGGTTTAGGACATATGGCCATCAAGCTGCTGAAAGCCTGGGGCTGTGAAATTACTGCCTTCACCTCGAACCTGGATAAAACTGATGAACTGAAAGCCATGGGCGCTGACCATGTGGTGAACAGTCGTGATGTCGCTGCATTAAAAGCCCAGCGTGGCAAGTTTGATTTATTACTGAGTACGGTCAATGTCACCTTGAACTGGCAGGCTTATCTGGCAACTTTGGCACCGAATGGCACTGTGCATATGCTGGGTTTACCACTTGAGCCGATGCAGATTCCGGCTGGCATGCTGATTGGTGGAGCCAAGTCAGTTACCGGTTCACCGACAGGTTCGCCGGCGGCATTACGTCAGTTACTCCAATTTGCTGCACGTAAAAATATTGCTCCGCAAATTGAAGTCTTCCCGATGTCACAACTGAACCAGGCGATTGAACATCTGCATTCTGGCAAAGCCCGTTACCGGATTGTACTTAAAGCAGATTTTACAGCTTAAATCCTGCCTATTTTTAGCTGTTAAAAAGACCCAGCGATTGGGTCTTTTTTATTGCAGGGCTTCAGGCAAAATCGCAATAGGTGAAGGCTTAGCCAGCTCGGTCTTCATCTTCTGCAGCATCTGATAAGGCTGCTGTTGCACAAACATATTTACGAAGGTCAAAGGAATGGAACCTTCCGGATTGGCATAACCATAGGTTGAAACCTTGACCTTATTATTGGCCAGTTTCTGAAAAGTCCAGTCACCCTGATAATCGGTTAAACGCACATAAGCCGGGTTTAAAGGATAGCCACTTTGGATGGCTTTATTCTTGATGGTGATCTGACCATTGGCTTCCTTGATCATCTTACCCTGCACAATCAGGTCACGGTCTTTTAAGGGAAATGGAAAATCCAGCACCATATACAGGGTAAAGTCACCTTTTTTATCATCGCGGGACAGGACCTTGATGCTACCCATATAGGGAACCCACTGCACTGCATGCTCGACGTTCAGAATCAAGGACACGGCATTTTCAAGCGGTGCAGTATAAGTGGTTTCAGCTTTATAGAGAAAGACCGGGTTTTGTTCATTCTGGTATGTCCAGACCTTGATATTATTTTTATGAATACTGAGTTTAGGCGTCCCGACAGGCTTGGCCTGCGCAATGGCGCCAAGCGCCACTGCACAGAGCAGGAAAATCATTTTTTGCATTTTTTATTCGTCTTATTTTAGTTTTAGATTTTTTTATAAATGATTTTAACTCGGTTTTAAACCTGAATATCGTTAAAACCAAGCACGTCCTTCATATCATATTTACGCGCTTCACGACCGACGACCCAAGCTGCAGCACGTACCGCACCAGAAGCAAAGTTCATCCGGTTAGTCGCTTTATGAGTAATTTCCACACGTTCCCCATCAGCAATAAACATTGCAGTATGTTCACCGACAATATCGCCACCGCGAATGGTCTGGAAACCAATACTCTTACGCTCACGCGGACCGGTATGACCTTCACGGCAATATACCGCATCTTCTTTCAGGTCACGGCCCAAAGTTTCCGCAATCGCCTCACCCCACATCAAAGCTGTACCCGATGGCGCATCTACTTTGTGACGGTGATGTGCTTCAATCACTTCGATATCAACCGTATCGCCAAATACTTTAGAGGCCAGTTCAAGCAGTTTGATTGAAACGTTCACACCCACTGAATAATTCGCTGCATAAACTACAGGAGTTTCCGTGGCAGATTCCTCCAAATAGGCTTTTTGCTCGTCATTCATACCGGTGGTACCAATCACGATTGCGACCCCTGCTTCACGGCAGATTTTAAGATGATTGACGGTCGCTGCTGGCGCAGTGAAATCGATCACGACATCACAGTCTTTGACTACATCGGTAAGGCTACCCACGACCTTAACACCTGTTGCGCCAATTCCGGCAAGTTCGCCAGCATCAACACCTAATAGTGTACTTTCAGGGCGTTCTACTGCAGCCGCCAATTGATAACCTGCTTCATGCACAGCCTGAATAAGGATACGCCCCATACGACCGCCTGCACCTAAGATCCCAATGCGTGGTGTAGCTGACATAACATAGTCCTGATGTTGATCCAAAATTGCTCTTACTATAGCAAAACTGCGGAATAACACTAAGATGCATTGCATAAAAATCAATGAAAATACTCAAAGAGCGAAATTACTGATATTGATAAGAGTTTTAATCAAGCTTAAGAAGTTAGGCTATCACTTCCGTCAAAGCTATACGATATACATCAACTTGACTCGTCATATAGTTTTTAGCAATTGCTCATATAACTTGAATAAGCTTATTCATAATTTTATCGCTATGATTTTGAAATGATTTACTGAGATTACTGATTTTTGAAGTTAAACAGACGACTTGCCAATACAGTTTTTCCTGTTCAGGCTCGCCATTATTAAGTCAGCTCAAAATCTTGATGATTTAAATCTCAGTTAGATTAACGGGATTCTTATGCAAGACTTTTACTAAATTTTAATTATGAATATCTACTTTTGAATTGATGAGTAGATAGGATTTTAAGTCTTATTGAGACTAAAAGGACTCAATTTTGCCTTATACAAAAATCAGTCCTTAGATTGAGCAAATTAATTCTCTAGCTCTTCGGGAACTTATTAAAAATAATAATACCTAAAGCAAAATTTGCCTGGTCTATACAATTTTGAAAATTTTTCCACTTAAGGTACTTTGAAAGCACATTTCAAAACTGGGACGAATATCTTCACCATCTACAGTGATATGTTTTATATTGGAATGAGATTGTGTTTTAGAAAAATGATGATCGACTGTTGCTTGAATAGCGTGTTGAGCCCCAAACTGATCCTTTACACTAATACTTTGTTTAAGCATATCTATACCTTTAATAATAGTTAAAGTGGCAAAATATCCACTAAAAATTGATGTTTCTGAATTTTATCTTTAAATAACTTTATGATTTAGCTTAAATAATTGATTTATAGAAGTATAGAATGTACGACCATCTAAGTTTAAATCTACCTCAACTCCAGATGAAAGAAGAACTCTCTTACCCACTTCAATTCTTTTTAAACCCTGACGTGTATTTTGCATTTTATTGAGAGGAATTAACGGAACAATAATTTCAGTACCATTTTTAGATTTTGCAATTAAATCATTTATTTTTAACAACTTGAATCCTGTTTTTCTAAAGATTTTTCCAATTTGGAAAATAACTTAAAATTAAATTTGAACGATAAAAAAAGCACTTATTAAGTGCTTTTTTTACTGTTTATTCTTGCTTAGATAGCAACAATATTTACAGCATTCGGTCCTTTTTGACCTTGAGCTACACTGAATTCAACCAGCTGGCCTTCAAGCAAGGTTTTAAAACCTGAACTCGCAATTTCACTGAAATGAGCAAAAACATCTGGACCTGATTCTTGTTGAATAAAACCAAAACCTTTAGTTTCGTTGAACCACTTTACAGTACCTTTAACAACATTTGAGTTTGACATAATATATCCTAATAATTTTTAATAATTTTTTAGTCATTTTATAGACTGATTATAACTTTGAAATAATAAAGAATGAGACTTAAAATCTGAAAAAAAACGAAGGATTATGACTAAAACTACGATACTTAAAGAAGATTTACCGAAACAAGACTTTTTTCTAGTTAAGTTAACTATACACGAAAAATTTAATTAATCAAGTTTTCTTATATATATATTTATTTTATTTATTAAAAAGTAAAATTTATAATTATTTCAATAAGATTAAGCTTTCATTGTCATGATAACAAAATAAGAGTAATCTGCTGTACTGGTAAATTTGATAAGTAATGAATGCGATTATATAGCTCTGTAATAACAATATTGGCCTTTTTAATTTCGGGAATGATGCTTTTTTCTCACTTACAAAATATCTATCACCCTCCAAATTTGGACTCATACTTTCTATTTAGATAGTCAAATATAAAAATAGAAACCGCTTTTTAGGCGGTTTTTATGTTTAAGCGAGACTTATCAAACAATAAATAGCATCTTCTAATCTAGAGTATCTTATCTACATAATAAAAAAGGACGCCTCAGCGTCCTTTTTTACTTTCACTCAATTAATCAAACAAACGATCAAAGAATGATTTTTTCTTTGGTGATGATTTGCTATCTTCACCATCCATGGTTTCTTGCAGTTCTTTTAACAGTTCACGTTGACGTGCACTTAAGTTGACTGGAGTTTCTACCACAATACGGCACAGCAAGTCACCTTGCATGCTGGTACGTACCGGTTTAACACCCTTACCACGTAAGCGGAACAGTTTACCTGTTTGCGTACCTTCAGGAATTTTCAGGCTAACACGGCCATCCAGCGTAGGAATCTGAACTTCCTTACCCAAGGCTGCATCAGCAATCGATACCGGTACATCCATATACAGATCAGCGCCATCACGCTGGAAGATTTCATGCTCACGCACCACCACTTCTACGTACAAGTCACCTGACTGACCATCACGGATCGCTTCACCCTTACCAGTCAAGCGTACGCGGTCGCCATTGTCCACACCCGCAGGAATAGTGACTTCCAGAGTTTGCTGACGATCCGACACACCCGAACCATGACATTTATTACATGGGTTCTTGATGATCTTGCCCTGACCACGACAGGTGCTACAGGTTTGCTGTACCGAGAAGAAACCTTGCTGCATGCGCACTTGACCGGCACCATGACAGGTACGGCAAGTTTCTACATCGTTTGGATTTTTTGAACCTTTACCATCACAGGCATCACACGGTGCCGGTGCAGTAAAAGTAATAGTTTTCTTGACGCCTTTGACCGCTTCTTCCAGGGTCAGTTCCATCACATAACGTAAGTCAGAACCACGGCGCGCGCGTTGCTGGCCACGACCACCGCCGCCACCAAAAGCACCACCGAAAATATCACCGAACTGGCTGAAAATGTCTTCTGCGCTGAAACCACCGCCGAAGCCGCCACCGCCGCCCATACCACCTTCAAAGGCCTGATGGCCCATACGGTCGTACATGCTGCGCTTTTCACCATCAGAGAGCACTTCATAGGCTTCTGCTGCTTCTTTAAATTTCTCTTCAGCTTCAGCATTGTCCGGGTTACGGTCTGGATGATATTTCATCGCCAACTTACGGTAGGCTTTTTTGATTTCATCATCACTAGCGGTTTTAGCGACGCCCAAAACCTCATAATAATCACGTTTAGCCATGTCTGGCGATGCTCCTCACGGAATTTGTTTAATATTCAACTGAGGTCTGAAATTGGGGTCAAACCGAGTTTTACAAGGGGAAATATGAAAAAATTATCAAATGGAGCGTAAAACGCTGTCCTTCAGAGCAGAGATATAAGCGACACGACATGAAATGTCGTTGGGTTTTTTTAAATCAACAACTTTAATTTATTATGAGCTAATATAAACCCATGAAAACACTTAAATTACGCATAAAAGACAAACATTGCAAGGTGCTAGGTCAATTAGCATCTGAGGTAAACTTTGTCTGGAATTATGTGAATGATTTAGGGTTTAAACATTTAAAAAGAAAAGGTGAATTTCTATCGGCTTACGATGTAGCGAAATACACAAAAGGTGCATCTAAAGAATGCAGCCTACATAGTCAAACCATTCAGGCTGTGACAGAAGAATTAGTAACAAGACGCAAGCAATTCAAAAAAGCAAAGCTAAAATGGCGTGTAAGTAACAAGAAATCAGCAAAGCGCTCTCTTGGTTGGATACCCTTTAAAAAGGTTGCCGTTAAATATTCCGATGGCTTAATTCAATATGGAAAAAACAAGTTTGGCATGTGGGATAGCTATGGCCTAAGCAAATACACTGTAAGAACAGGTGCGTTTGTTGAGGATAGTCGTGGGCATTGGTATGTATGCCTTGTTGTAGATTTACCAAAGCAAGAGAAGCCTAAAGCGACTAAAGCAATTGGTATTGATCTAGGCTTAAAGGATATTGCTACCTGTTCTGATGGTACGGTCATTTCAAATCCCAAGTTCTACCGTAAATATGAGCAGAAATTGGGTATTGCTCAAAGAGCAAGAAATAAGAAGCGTGTTCGTGCATTACATGCCAAGATTGCAAACCGTCGTAAAGACCGTTTGCACAAAGCAAGCACTATGCTTGTTCGAAATAATGCACTGATTGTTGTAGGTAGCTTAAGCGCTAACAAGCTTGTAAAAACTAAAATGGCAAAATCGGTTTTAGATACAGGGTTTTCAAAACTCAAAACAATGCTCAAGTATAAATGCGAGAACGCAAGTGTATTGTTTGAAGAAGTCAATGAAGCCTATACCACCCAGATCTGCTCGTGCTGTAAGCGAATATCAAGCAGTAGTCCGAAAGGTAGGGTTGATCTTGGAATAAGAGAATGGACATGCCAGAACTGCGGTACAGTCTGGCAGCGGGATTTGAATTCCGCCCTGAACATACTTGCGCTTGGGCATAAGCGTCTCGCAGGAGGAATCCTCTTGCTTTAGCTGGGGGAGGATGTCAAACGCTTTAGAACACAGCTTTATTTTGAGAGAATTTATAGATACCTTTAAACCAGGCATTGATCAGGAAAATAAAGGCAATAAAGCTGAAAATCACCCCGGTCACCACACAGGCTTTGACCCATAATTGGCTGTCCCAGGCAAAGAAAAACAGGGGAATAAACCACAGCGCAGCGAAGATCGCCAAAATGGTATAAATCACGATATTGCGCATGATCCACAGCGCCTGTGCCTGTAACCAGACCTCGGCATAATCAACTTGAGCGACTTTACGTGCGAACCAGTAGGCCAATAGTCCACTAAACAGGGTAAATAAGGCCAAAAACATGAAGACATAAGCCATCGCTACGGAACGTCGCATCTTGGTTAATGTATCTTGAGTCATGTTTGGTTCAACCTCGTTACCGTATTGGTAGCTCGACCAATGCAGCAATTACTTATTTTTTTAAATTATAAAAATCTCAGGTGCTACTATATTGAAAATTTCCAAATTTCGCACCTGAAATTATGACAAATTTAAACAGAATTTAAACTTTTTTTCACTTTAAACCACTGTGCATATAGGGCAGGCAGGAAAAACAGGGTCAATAATGTAGCCACAATCAAACCGCCCATAATCGCCACCGCCATTGGCCCGAAAAAAATACTGCGGGATAAGGGAATCATGGCCAACACCGCAGCCAGTGCGGTCAATACGATCGGACGACAACGGCGTACTGTGGCATTAATAATGGCATCCCACTGCGACTCTCCGGCCTGAATATCCTGCTCAATCTGATCAATCAGAATCAGCGAATTGCGCATTATCATTCCCGATAATGCAATCGTTCCGAGCATCGCAACAAAACCGAAAGGTTTATTGAAAATTAACAGGAATAACACCACTCCGATAATGCCCAAAGGTGCAGTCAGGAACACAATAAAGGCCCGTGAGATGCTTTTGAGCTGAATCATCAGCAGGGTCATGACGACTGCGAGGAATAAAGGCATGCCGGCATTGACCGAGTTCTGTCCGCGAGCAGATTCTTCAACCGTACCGCCCACTTGCAGCAGATAGCCATTCGGCAGCTCTGCCCGGATTTTTTCCAGTGGCTCTTTGAGTTCATTGACCACAGTAGCGGGCTGCAACTTGCTACGAATATCGGCACGCACAGTAATGGTCGGTAAACGATTCCGATGCCAGATCAGGCCTTCTTCAAAGCTGTATTCAATCTTGGCCAGCTGCGCCAAAGGTACCGATGTACCGGTTGCGGTCGGAACAGCCAGACTGGCTAAAGATGCTACCTCCACCCGTTCAGCCTGAGCACCACGTAAACGGATCTCGATCAGTTCACGTTTTTCCCGATATTGATCAATACCAGCCCCCAAAATCGAGCTGTTCAGCACATTGGCCAGTTCACTGCTGCTCACCCCAAGCTGACGGGCACGATCCTGATCAATCTGCAATTTGATGACTTTGCTCGGCTCTCCCCAGTCCAGATGCACATTGGTGGTATTCGGATTTTCTCCCACGGTGGCTGCAACTTTCTGCGCCCATTCACGGACTAATCCTAGGTCTTCACCCGACACCCGGAACTGCAGTGGATAACCCACCGGTGGGCCATTTTCCAGCAAAGACACCCGGGTACGCACTTCTGGCAATAACTTTCGAATCTGATCACTTAAGGATTTACGGATTTCATTTCGATCCTCTAAAGAGGATGCCAGCACTACAAACTGGGCAAAACTGGTTTGCGGCAACTGCTGATCGAGCGGTAAATAGAAACGCGGCGATCCCATCCCGACATAAGTCACATAGTTATCAATGCCCTCTTGTTTCGATAAAAAGGCTTCGACTTTTTTTACTGCAGCTTCAGTGGCTTTGAGGGAAGCACCTTCTTCAAGTTTTAGATCCACCAGAATTTCAGCCCGGTTCGAGGGTGGGAAAAACTGCTGCGGCACCAGCTTAAACATTAAAATAGACAGAATAAAAATTCCGACCGTGGCAACAATGACAGTTTTACGATAGGTCACACAGGCATCGACCCAACGGCGAAAGCCCTGATAAAACCGGGTTTGATAAGGGTCATAATGTTCTCCGGCATGATGCACAATCGGCTGAGGTTCTGGCTGTTTGCGTAGACGTGCCCAGAGACGCTGATACCACGGCGCTTTCTGAATTAAATCTTTGTTGAAATCCGGTAGAAGTTTATCGCCTAAATATGGCACAAACAGTACCGCGGCCATCCAGGACACCAGCAATGCAATGGTCACTACCTGGAAAATCGAACGGGTATATTCCCCGGTACTCGAGGCTGCAGTGGCAATCGGCAGGAAACCGGCAGCGGTAATCAGCGTACCGGTCAGCATGGGAAAAGCCGTGGTGCGCCAGGCATGCCCGGCCGCCTGTAAACGGCTATAACCCTGCTCCATTTTAATCGCCATCATTTCAATGGCGATAATGGCATCATCGACTAGCAGACCGAGGGCCAGAATCAGCGCCCCCAAAGAAATTTTATGCAGTCCGACGTCAAACAGCTGCATACCGGCAAAGGTCATGGCCAGCACTAGCGGAATGGAAAATGCCACCACCAGACCAGTCCGGAAACCGAGCGAGAAAAAACTGACCAGCAATACGATAATCACCGCTTCTGCCAGCACTTTCATAAATTCGTTAATACTGCGTTTGACTGCCACCGGCTGATCGGAGACTTTTTGCAGCTCCATGCCAAGTGGCAGGGCTTTTTGCAGGCGGGCGAATTCCTGTTCCAGATTTTTACCCAAGGCAATGATGTCCCCACCCTTGCGCATCGATACAGCAATGCCAATACCGTTTTCACCCATAAAGCGCATCCGGGGCTGTGCCGGATCACTAAAGCCACGATAGACTTCTGCTACATCTCCCAACTGAATAGTTTTGCCATTGACCAGCAGCGGCATCTGTCTTAATTCTTCAACACTGTTTAATGCACCACTGACCCGCACCTGAATCCGGTCTGAACCGGTTTCAAAAAAACCGGACTGGGTGGTGGCATTTTGCTGCTGCAGGGCTTGCTGAATCGCCATGACTGGAACGCCCAGCTGGATGGCCTTGGTATTGGAAATCTCAATCCAGATTTTCTGGTCTTGCAGGCCAATCAGCTCAACTTTGGCAACATCTTTGACCCGTTGCAGTTGCAGCTGTAAGCGGTCGGCGTATTCCTTGAGGGTCGCATAGTCAAAATCTTTACCCTTGAGCACATAAATATTGCCAAAGGTGTCGCCAAATTCATCATTAAAGAACGGCCCTTGTACCCCTTGTGGCAATTCATGCCGGATATCGCCCACCTTCTTGCGCACGTTATACCAGACATCAGCGACATCTTTCGAAGCCAGGGAATCCTTGGCAACAAAAGTCACCATGGATTCACCCGGACGCGAATAGGCCATGATGCGGTCATACTGTCCCGTGGTCATCAGTTCCTTTTCAATCCGGTCAGTGACTTGTAGGGATACTTCTTTGGCACTGGCACCCGGCCAGTAAGTCTGGATCACCATGACTTTAAAGGTAAAAGGCGGATCTTCACTTTGTGACAGTTTGGAATAAGAGACGATGCCGATCAGACCCAGCAGGATCATGAAATACAGCACCAGACCTTTATTTTTTAAAGCCCATTCCGACAGGTTAAAGTTCATGCTTAACTCCCTGCCTGAATGGTCACACGACGGTTTTCACGATCAATCGGATTGATTTTTTGCTGGTTACGCAGCAGATGTACGCCGCCAATCACCACATAGTCTTCCGGCTTGAGGCCACTGAATACAGGAACACTGTCCCGGCCATAGGCACCGAGCTGGACCGGGACTTTACGTAAGGTATGATCCGGCTGGACCACCATGACATAAGCCTGCTGATCCGTTGCCGAGACACTGGATAGCGGCACACTGAGCATATTATCGCGGCTGTGCTGAAAAAATACCCGGGCACTTTGTCCCAGCTGGATCTGGCCATTGCCTTCACGTAAGGAAACTTTAACCCGAAAGGTACGCGACTGGTCCGCTGCCGGTGAAATCTCGCGGACAATGGCGGCAAATTTTTCTTCAGGTTTGGACCATAAGGTGACTAGGGCCGCTTGCCCCACCCTGATTTCAGCAATCGCCTGTTCCGGTACGCCAATCACCACTTCACGTTCGCCGGCAATCGCCAGTTCATACGCCGCCTGCCCGGCAGCGACCACCTGTCCTGTTTCAATATTGCGTGCCGTGATCACGCCGTTTCTGGTGGCAATCAGCTGGTTATAAGCAGTCTGGTTTTTAGCGGTATCATAGTTGGATTGTGCCTGCTTCAGATTTGACATGGCGGTCTTGTACTGATTTTCGATCGCATCATATTGTGAGCGGCTCACGGCATTGGATGGCAATAACTGCTTGAAACGTTGTAATTCATCCTGAGCAATCTTAGTGGCAGACTGCGCGCTTTCCAGCTGGGCACGTGCTGCATTCAGCTGCAGCTGGGCATCTTTGACATCCAGTGTCGCTAGTACCTGCCCGACTTTGACCTGATCCCCGACATCGACGAAACGCTGGGTTACCTGTCCCGCCACCCGAAAGGCCAGCTCGGTTTGCTGACGCGCCTGCACATCTCCGGCATAGCTTTTCAGTTCATGCTGTGAAGCGGCCGGTCTACTCACCATGACGAAGGGAACTTCCTGTTCTGCTGCGGCAGTATCTTTGTTGCACCCGCTTAAGGTCACACTGCAAAGCATCATCATGCCAGCCAATACGCTGTAAATCCTGCTCATCTTATTCGCTCTTATCTGATCATCTTTTTTAGGGCAAACTATGCTGATATATTGAATTGCTTATCTTTTAGCCAATATGCCAACCGGTACACTAATTACAACTGAGTCATCAAAGCAATGACCGTGTTAACTGTTTTGAGAAGAAATTGTGCAAATACCTGTAGGACGACCCAAAGATCTGAAAAAGCGCCAACGGATTCTCAGTGTGGCCAAAGCCTTATTTTTAGAACATGGCTATCATACTTCTAGCATGAACCAGATTGCGCGTGAGGCCGGCTTCACCAAGCTGACGGTGTATAACCATTTTCAGGACAAGGCGACTCTGTTTACGTGTGCGATCGAAGATACCTGTGAAGCCATTCTGCATGAACATCCTCAGCTCTTGCAGCCGGGCAGTGACTTTGCACAGGAGTTTTATCAGGCCTGTCAGCGCGCTTTAAATATTATTCATTTACCAGAAGCGATCAAGCTGGACCTACTACTGATGGAACTGGCCTCGCAGCAAAGTCCTCTGGCAGAACAGTTTTATCAGGCCTCACATAGCAAACTGGATGCAGTCTGGAATGATTTTTTTACCCTGGCCCAGCAGTACCGCTTTATTCAGGTTGATCTTCCAGAAAAACAGACCGAGCTGATCGTATCCCTGCTGACCGGAACCCGTCATCAGAAAATCCTGCTGGGTCTCAGCCTTCCCCCTTCAAGCGCAGAACAGCAACAGATCATTAACGAGGCCATTGAACTGTTTATGCTGAAATATGCCCTGCCGGATTAACTCCTTTCCTTCGGACTGATCGCCGATAACCGTATGTGGCCTAAAAGTTGCTAAAAAAGCAGCCAATGCTCTGCAACTTTTGTCTCTAGGGGACTTGGATTGTCATGCAGTCGCGGTATAGTCAAAGCATGCATGTGAGGGAATAAAAAATGATTCAACAGATTGATGCACCACTACGCGAAGACGTACGCTTACTGGGTAATTTGCTTGGGGAAACCTTAAAATTACATGCCGGGCAGGATTTGTTTAATCAGATCGAGCAGATCCGTGCCCTGTCCAAAGGCGCTCGCGATGGACAGGTCGAAGCAGAAAAACAACTGGAACAACTGTTTTTGAGCCTGGAAGATGCCGAAATCCTGCCGCTGACCCGTGCCTTTACCCACTTTTTAAACTTTGCCAATATTGCCGAACAATATCATGTGGTACGTCGTCGCCGTCAGAGCGAGTTTGATGACACTGCAGAATCGCCCAATCCTCTGGTGCCTTTATTTGAAAAATTTAAACAGCAGGAAATTTCTGCAGATACGCTGTATCAGCAAATCTGTGAACTGAAAATTGAACTAGTCCTGACTGCGCATCCCACAGAAGTCAGCCGCCGTACCCTGATTCAAAAATATGATGGCATCAATAATGCCCTGTCCAAATTCGACCAGCAGAAACTGACGCCACGTGAACGTCAGGCCGTTCTGGCCGATCTGAAACAGCTGATTAGCTCCGCTTGGCAAACCGATGAAATCCGTCAGCATCGCCCGACTCCGATCGATGAAGCCAAATGGGGTTTTACCACCATTGAACAGACCCTGTGGAATGCGGTCCCGAAATTTATCCGCGAACTAAATGGCATGGTGCAAGCGCAATGTGGCCAGAACCTGCCCTTAGATGTCGCACCAGTACGTTTTGCCTCCTGGATGGGTGGTGACCGTGATGGCAACCCGAATGTCACCCACACCGTCACTCAGGAAGTACTGTGGCTGTCGCGATGGAAAGCAGCCGATCTCTATGTACGTGATATTGAAAACCTGCGCTGGGAACTGTCCATTCAGCAATGCAGTCCGGAAATTTCCGAAGCTTTGGGCCAGCCCCATCCTGAACCCTATCGTGAATATTTACGTGACACCCGTACCCGCCTGAAAGCGACGCGGCACTGGCTGGCAGAAAAATTAAAAGGCAATGATGCCGATGACAGTCTGGTGATTAAAAGTAAAGACGAACTTTTACAGCCACTCCTGACCTGCTACCGCTCACTGATGGACTGCAATCTGGCCGAAATTGCCAATGGCAGCCTGCTGGACTTTATTTACCGGGTCAACAGCTTTGGGATCGAACTGCTAAAACTGGATATCCGCCAGGAATCCGGCCGTCACCGTCAGGCGATTTCAGCCATTACTGAATATTTGGGACTGGGGAATTTTGAAACCTGGACCGAACAGGCCCGTCAAAACTTTTTACTGCAGGAATTGCAAAGCAAGCGTCCGTTACTGCCGAAACATCTGAATGAACCGGCCGGCAGCCTGATTGAACATCCGGATGTACAGGAAGTCTTTGCCACCATGCGCACACTGGCCGAACAGCCGAGCGAGTCTCTGGGTGCCTATATTATTTCCATGGCAGAATATCCAAGTGATGTCTTGGCCGTCCTGCTTTTACAAAAAGAAGCCGGCATCGAGCAGGCGTTACGGGTGGTTCCCCTGTTTGAAACCTTAAAAGATCTGGATGGCGCAGCCGCAACCATGTCGACCCTGTTCAATATGCACTGGTACAAACAGCATATTCAGGGCAAACATGAAGTCATGATTGGCTATTCAGATTCTGCCAAGGATGCCGGTTTTATGTCGGCCAATTGGGCACAGTATCGTGCCCAGGAAGAACTGACAGCGGTTGCCCAGCAACATGGCGTGCAATTGACCCTGTTTCATGGTCGTGGTGGTTCAATCAGCCGGGGGGGTGCGCCAACCCAGCAAGCCTTGTTCTCTCAGCCACCGGGTTCTATTTCCGGTGCAATCCGGGTGACTGAACAGGGCGAAATGATCCGCTTTAAATTCGGGTTGGAAGAAATCGCGCTGCAAAATCTGGAAATTTATACTGCTGCAACCCTGGAAGCGACCCTGCTCCCGCCACCTGAGCCAAAACAGGAATGGCGCGACCTGATGCATCAAATGACCGAGCTATCGGTGCAGGTCTATCGCCAGACCGTACGGGAAAATCCGCATTTTGTAAAATACCTGCGTACCGTTACCCCTGAACTTGAACTGCAGATGCTGCCTCTGGGTTCACGCCCCGCCAAACGTAAAGTCAGCGGCGGCATTGAATCCTTGCGGGCCATTCCCTGGGTATTTGCCTGGACCCAAATTCGCCTGATGTTGCCTGCCTGGCTCGGTACCGGTGCCGCCCTGAATGAAGTTGTGGATCAGGGACAACGCACGGTACTGGATGAGATGCTGGCAGAGTGGCCGTATTTTCAGACCCTGATTGATATGCTGGAAATGGTACTGTCCAAAGCCGATGCCAATGTGGCGCTATATTATGAATCGCATTTGACTCAGGATGAAGATCTTAAAGTTCTGGGAACAGAACTGCGTCAGCGTTTGCAGGATGCTGTACAAACCCTGTTGAGCTTAAAAGGCGAATCGAAACTCCTGAGCAGCAACGGCGTACTGGATCAGTCCATGAAGGTACGTAAACCGTATCTATTACCATTGCACTTGCTGCAAGCTGAGCTGATGAAACGTCGCCGTTTATATCTTGAACAGCAACAGGCCGAAAACACCCCGGTGGATCATGCGCTGATGGTTAGTATTGCCGGTATTGCAGCCGGTCTGCGTAATACTGGCTGAGCAAAAATGCCCATTTGAAAGCACATCCTGGTGATGTGCTTTTTTATTGATCAGTCAATAGCCAGGAAATATTTTATTTTATATAGTAAATCAGATTTATTTATAGATACCCCTATTTATAATAAGAAATTAATCTACTGATTTCACTTTAATTTTAACCCAGTATTCTTTTACCACCCGGTAAAATCTTAAATAAAGTCATAGAATTAATTTGAACAAAAATTTTGTTTAAGTGATTAAATCTTCTAAAGAACAAGAGTATGATGTACACAATTTATCTTTTGAGTGCTCATTTTATGTCCAGTTGGTTTCCCAAATGGCGCCCTTATGAGGGCAGTATCGAT
Source organism: Acinetobacter lwoffii (assembly GCF_024129715.1). GTDB lineage: Bacteria > Pseudomonadota > Gammaproteobacteria > Pseudomonadales > Moraxellaceae > Acinetobacter > Acinetobacter lwoffii_U. The sequence goes on along the minus strand of NZ_JAMXXM010000010.1, from coordinate 20,548 downwards.
GCACGACCAGTAGGTACCGCAGAGTATTTGCCACCCGCACAAACGGTCATTTTGGGTGTACAACATGCTTTTGCCATGTTTGGCGCAACTGTACTAGCACCTTTTTTAATGGGCTTTGATCCTAACCTGGCGATTTTAATGTCAGGGATCTGTACCATTCTGTTCTTTTTAATCACCGGTGGCCGGGTTCCAAGTTATCTAGGTTCAAGCTTTGCCTTTATTGGTGTGGTCATCGCAGCAACAGGTTATGCGGGTGGTGGCGGACTGAATCCAAATATTGGCGTTGCAGCAGGCGGGATTATCGCATGTGGCATCTTCTATGCACTCATGGGCTTTCTGGTCATGGCGACGGGCACCCGCTGGATTGAAAAGCTGATGCCACCGGTAGTGACCGGTGCCGTGGTGATGATCATTGGCCTGAACCTTGCTCCAGTCACAGTGAAAAGCGTGATGGGCAATACCTTCAATATGTGGATGTCCCTGGTCACTGTGCTGTGCATGGGTTCAATTGCCGTATTCACCCGTGGCTTATTACAGCGCCTGCTGTTATTGGTTGGCCTGTTATTGGCTTATCTGATCTACTTTGTACTCAGTAATGTCATGGGTTATGGCACTGCGATCAACTTCCTTCCCATTCAGCAAGCAGCCTGGTTCGGTTTACCGACTTTCCATGCGCCGACTTTTGAAGTCAATGCCATGCTGATCATTGCACCGATTGCGTTGATTTTGGTGGCTGAAAATCTGGGACATATCAAGGCTGTAGGTGCGATGACCGGAGAAAATCTGGATCCGCATATTGGTAAAGCCTTTGTGGCCGATGGTGTTGCAACCACTCTGGCAGGGGGTGTCGGTGCGCCGGGCATGACTACGTATGGGGAAAACATTGGCGTGATGGCAGTCACCCGCGTGTATTCCACCATCATCTTTGCAGTCGCGGGTGTCTTTGCTGTGTTTCTGGGTTTATCGCCGAAGTTTGGTGCGATTATTCACACGATTCCGACAGCGATTCTGACCGGTGCTTCGATTGTAGTCTTTGGTTTGATTACCATTGCTGGTGCCAAAATCTGGATTGAGAACAAGGTCGATTTCTCGCAGAACAAGAACCTGATGGTGGCTGCGGTGACCATTATTTTAGGTACGGGTGATTTTGCCCTGACTTTTGGCAGCTTCAATCTGGGTGGTATTGGTACGGCAACGTTTGCTGCACTGATCCTGAACTGGTTCTTTAGCCTGGCCGATAAAAAATAAAACTCGAAATAAAAGTATTGAGCAGCCGAATGGCTGCTTTTTTTATCTTTATATTTTTCAACTTTGCGATTAAAGAAATGAAAAGAAGCCCCGCAAGGCTTCTATTAAAGCACGTGTCTGTTTAAGGACGAAACTCTTTCAGTTCACGTTGAATAAAGTATTGGAACATTTCACGGTATAGATGTTCAATAAACTCCTGATCGACACCTTGTTTTTGCGCCAGAGCTCTGACATTTTCTACAATCTGCTCCATACGTTCCGGTGACTGTAAATCGGTTTCGGTTTTTTTGAAACGGGTGGTTTGATCAACATAAAATTGACGCGCAGCGATCAGCTCAACTAAAGCTGTATCAATGGCATCGATCTGTTGACGTGCATGTTCTAGTGATTCAGCTTTGATCTTTTCCATGTTTTTTCAGTTCACTTTCAGTTTGATTATTACTCTTATACTTTTCTTCTAACACATTACTGAAAATACTTTCAATCATCCAGACCCGATATAAGCTATTAAATGTATAACTTTGATCATCTATGCGCAGTTCCAGTACCGGGAAATTCGGCTGCGACTTCATTTCACAGAGCATATCATTGTCCTGCAGCTTGACCAGAATATCGTCCTGGGTCAGATCGACAATATTTAACTGTTGCTGCAAACGTTTGAAATGGGGTGCATAAGACAGGTCTTCACCACGGGTCCAGACGGCCTGCAAGATCTGGTACATCGCCTCGATCCGCTGCTCCTCGGGACAGCTATAAAATAATTGTGCCATTGGCGCAATCGCCTGCTCGGTCGGTCGGCAGAACGGAGTGAATTCAACTTCCGTCCGTTTGGATAAACGCGTGGCCAGACTCCAGTCAAAGTCATCTCGTCCACGATAGGACAAGGGATAGACATTCAGCTGGATATTATAATAATCCGCCAGTTCTTCCTTGATATAGGCCAGTAATAGCCAGGAGATCGGATCTTCCAGCGCGATATACAAGTCCAGTTCCGGATCCATCGACTGGATCTCGTTCAGCTCCTCGGCATCACTGATCAGATGTTCACGCCATTCAATGTGATCGATCATAAAAATCGGATTACCGGTCAGCAGTTTTTGCTGCTCCAGACGCCGGGTCAAACGCAACAGGTCATCGACCGCCTGATACTGGCGACCGCCTAAATTGAAATAGCTGGCCAGAATCGGGGTCTGGTCAAAAATACGTTCGGGAAAATCCTGTGGCTGATGGTGGCGACTGGCCATGGCATAAAGAGTTCGTAATTTTCCGGTCTGTTTTTGCCAAAGCATATGGAAGACATCTTCCAGCAAATACAGGAAATCCTGTCCACGCAGCGGCGTATGTCGCAAAATCAGTTCGGCCTGTTTTAAGGCCTCAGCGCTCGGTAATTCCGGCGTATCATGAAAACTGAAACGATGCTGTTTTGACAAGATTTTTGCATCATTAATCGTGTAGTGCTGCCATTCATCAAAAGACATCTGGTTCGGCGCTTCGGCATGCTCACTGGAAATGATGACTTTTAGCGGCTTGAGTTCTGGACTTAAAATTTCTTCGAGCTGGGGCAACTGCTGTACCGCCAGATAACTGTACACATCATCCAGTCTTAAATGGATACTCAGCCCATCTTGAATAGATAACACCGTTTGACGGGTCGGTTTTTGGTAAAACCAACTCGATCGGATTGGATCAAACCAACGGCGTAACAGGGACATGAGATCGGCCTCGACAACAATGACGGTGCGCAGCTCAACATATGAGAAGCTGCGCAGAATAATCTATTTTTAAGATCGCAGAAGCCAAAGCCCTGCATGCTGTAAAAACTTATATCAAGTCATAAGCAAATGTTCAATGTTTAACAATGGATTAGAGGTCAAGATTCAGGTCAGTGACCGCCCCGGTTTCTGCACCTGAAGTCAGTTTGGCGAATTTAGCCAGCGCACCGTGGGTATAGTTTGGCTGAGGTTTGGTCCAGGCCGCTTGACGTGCAGCAATTTCTTCTTCCGCGACATGCCAGGTCATTTCCCGAGTTTCGGCATTAATCGAAATCTGATCACCATTTTGCACCAGACCAATCGGGCCGCCCTCATAAGCTTCTGGCGTCACATGACCAATCACGAAACCATGACTGCCGCCAGAGAAGCGTCCGTCAGTAATTAAAGCCACCGAAGCGCCCAGACCTTTACCAATAATCGCAGAAGTCGGTTTCAGCATTTCCGGCATGCCCGGACCACCTTTAGGGCCGACGCCACGAATCACCACCACTTCACCCGGCTGGACTTCGCCATCCAGAATCCCGCGCATGGCACCCTGCTCGCCTTCAAAGACCCGTGCCGGGCCAGCAAAATGCAGACCTTCCTTACCGGTAATCTTGGCCACAGCGCCCTTCGGCGACAGATTGCCTTTCAAAATCACCAGATGGGAATCTTTTTTCACGGGCGCATCAAAAGGCAGAATAATCTGCTGACCTTCCGGATAGTCCTGCACATCGGCCAGGTTTTCTGCCAGCGTCTTACCTGTGACCGTTAAACAGGACCCATCCAGCATGCCGGCATCCAGCATGCGTTTCATCAGTGGCTGGATTCCGCCAATCGCAATCAGTTCTGACATTAAATACTTGCCCGATGGACGCACATCTGCCACCACCGGAATATCTTTGCCAATCCGCACGAAATCATCCAGACTCAATTCAACCCCTGCGGTATGCGCCATGGCTAGCAGATGTAACACGCCATTGGTTGAACCACCCAGCGCAATCAAGACCTTGATCGAATTTTCGAAAGCAGCCTTGGTCATGATGTCGCGCGGCTTGATATCCAGTCGTAACAGATTCATCACCGCTTCACCGGCACGGGCACAGTCGATTCGTTTGTCATCCGAAATCGCTTCCTGTGCCGAGGAACCCGGCAAGCTCATGCCGAGTGCTTCAATCGCAGAGGCCATCGAGTTAGCGGTATACATACCGCCACAAGAACCCGGACCTGGCAAAGACACTTCTTCAATATGCTTGACCTGAATCGCGTTGATTTCACCTTTGGCATACTGACCGACTGCTTCAAATACCGAAATCATGTCGGTATGTCCTTCGCCCGGTTTAATAGTGCCGCCATAAATAAACAGCCCCGGACGGTTTAAGCGTGCCAACCCCATGATGCAGCCCGGCATGTTTTTATCACAACCACCAATCGCGATGACCCCATCATAAGCCTGACAACCCACGACCGTTTCAATCGAGTCTGCGATCACTTCCCGTGACAGCAGGGAATATTTCATGCCTTCCGTACCGTTGGAAATTCCGTCAGAAATGGTAATGGTATTGAAGATAATACCTTTGCCGCCCGCAGCACTCACGCCCTGCTCTACAGTTCTGGCCAGACCATCAATATGCATATTACAAGGCGTGACATTGGCCCAGGTCGAGGCAATGCCAATAAATGGCCGTTCAAAATCAACATCTTTAAAACCGGTAGCACGCATCATGGAACGCGCCGGTGCATTTTCAATGCCTTCATAAACGGGGGCTGAATGCTCGCGGATATTATCTTTACTCATTATTCTCTTCCTGGGCGATGACCAATTTTAAGCGTCGGTCTTGGACAATTTATTTTAAGGTCATTGTATAGAAAGCAGACTACACATGAAAGCAACACTCTGTACTCTGCGAATTCCATTAATCCATTTATTATTTTTCTACCCAAATCAGATCACATGATGAAGCGACATGGATGTCGCTGTTTTCCTGTGCAGCAAGGATGCTGCATCAGGAAAACAAAGGCGTTTTGTTACTTTTGCGCTGTCAAAAGTAAAACATTGTCTACGCAATATTATTGCAAAATCACAAAGTAAAATGCGACCGTGCTATTTTCAACAATTAATAAAAAAGCACCCCCGTCTGGAGTGCTTTTTAAATCTGTAAAATTACAAATTAGATATCACGTACCGCACCTTTCGAGGCACTGGTGGTATGCATCGCATACGCTTTCAGTGCTTTAGACACTTTACGCGGACGCTGTTCAGCAGGCTGCCAGCCTTTGGCTTCTTGTGCTTCACGACGTGCTGCCATAGTTGCATCATCCACCGCCAGGTGAATGGTACGGTTTGGAATATCAATTTCGATACGGTCGCCATCTTCAACCAGACCAATCGCACCGCCTTCTGCAGCTTCAGGCGACACGTGACCAATTGAAAGACCAGAAGAACCACCTGAGAAACGGCCATCTGTTAACAGAGCACAGTCTTTACCCAAACCTTTTGATTTTAAGTAACTGGTTGGATACAACATTTCCTGCATACCCGGACCACCACGTGGACCTTCGTAGCGAATCACCACAACATCACCCGCAGTGATTTTGCCGCCAAGAATGGCTTCAACTGCAGCATCCTGACTTTCAAACACACGTGCAGTCCCGTTGAATTTCAGGATTGAATCATCCACACCTGCTGTTTTTACGATACAGCCTTCTAGTGCGATGTTGCCATAAAGTACTGCCAGGCCACCATCTTGCGAGAATGCATTGGCTGCATTACGAATCACGCCATTGTCACGGTCGCCATCTAAACGTGCATAGTAACGGTCTTGTGAAAATGCCGTCTGAGTCGGTACACCACCCGGCGCTGATTTGAAGAATTGATACACTTCTTCATCTTCAGTACGGATGATGTCCCATTTATCCAAGGCATCTTTCAGTGTTTTTTCATGAACAGTTGGAACAGATGTATCGAGTAAGCCTGCACGATCCAGTTCACCCAAGATTGACATGATGCCGCCGGCACGGTGTACATCTTCCATATGGACGTCTTGCTTCGCCGGCGCAACCTTACAAAGAACCGGCACATTACGTGACAAACGATCGATGTCGGTCATCGTGAAGTCGACTTCAGCTTCGTGTGCTGCTGCCAACAGATGCAGAACCGTATTGGTTGAACCACCCATGGAAATGTCTAAAGTCATTGCATTTTCAAATGCCGCTTTGGTTGCGATTGAACGTGGCAAGATGCTGTAATCTTCCTGTTCATAATGACGTTTCGCCAATTCAACAATCAGTTGACCAGCTTTTTCAAATAATTTTTTACGGTTGGCATGGGTTGCCAGTGTTGAACCATTGCCCGGAAGCGATAAACCAAGTGCTTCAGTCAAACAGTTCATCGAGTTTGCGGTAAACATGCCTGAACATGAACCACAAGTTGGACAAGCAGAACGTTCGTATTCTGCGACTTCTTCATCAGTGAAGCTGTCATCTGCTGCAACAATCATGGCATCGACTAGGTCAATGGCTTTTTCATTGCCACGGATTTTGACCTTGCCCGCTTCCATTGGACCGCCAGAGACAAATACCACCGGAATGTTCAGACGCATCGCGGCCATGAGCATCCCCGGGGTGATCTTGTCACAGTTCGAGATACACACCATTGCATCGGCACAATGCGCATTGACCATGTACTCGACCGAGTCTGCAATCAGATCCCGTGAAGGCAATGAATACAGCATGCCGTCATGACCCATCGCGATGCCATCATCGACCGCAATGGTATTGAATTCTTTGGCCACGCCGCCTGACGCTTCAATTTGACGTGCCACCAGCTGACCCAGATCTTTAAGATGCACATGACCCGGTACAAACTGGGTGAACGAGTTCACCACCGCAATAATCGGCTTACCGAAATCTTCATCTTTCATGCCGGTGGCACGCCATAAACCGCGTGCGCCAGCCATATTTCTTCCGTGTGTCGATGTTTTTGAACGATAGTCAGGCATTTTATATTTCCAACAAAGTTTGAGCTTGCAATGAATCGGGCAGATCCACTCTGGCTAAATCATACTGACAAGGAGCTTAAATCAGTTGAATTTTAAACCTATCATACTACAAGCCCTTGATTTACAAGATGGCTCTTTGGTTGTAGATGCAGGCAAAAATGTCTATAGAGAGATTTGGATGATCTGACGATAAAAATTTCTTAATGAAATCTACTATACCGCCATCATCCTCAGGACAATACAAAACTTTCATGAATAATTTTTACAATTTGCATGAGTTTTTTTTATATAAAAATTCCACCGAAATTCAAGTACTCACCAAGCTTCTCGGATAAGTTTTTGCAACGATTAGGCTGAAATTTGGCTTTTGGCTTATAATAGCTTTTAAGTTTATTTGGAATTTCATGTGTGAAGATCATATTTGCAGGCACACCAGAATTTGCAGCGACTGCATTGGCTGCGTTGCTTAGAACCGAACATGAAATTGTGGCGGTCTATACTCAACCTGACCGTAAGGCCGGACGTGGACAAAAGCTCACGGCATCTGCGGTGAAGCAGTTAGCGCTTGAACACAATATTCCGGTTTATCAGCCTTTACATTTCAAGTCATTGACTGAAGAAGGCCTGGCAGCACAAGCGGAACTTAAAGCCTTAAATGCAGATGTGATGGTAGTGGCGGCTTATGGTCTGATCCTGCCACAAGTGGTTCTGGATACGCCAAAATATGGTTGCCTGAATATTCATGGTTCGCTGTTACCACGCTGGCGCGGTGCGGCCCCGATTCAGCGTGCCATTGCCACTGGCGATGCCGAGACCGGTGTGACCATTATGAAAATGGCAGCCGGTCTGGATACTGGGGATATGATGTATAAAACACTGTGCGCGATTAACGCTGAGGATACTTCTGCCAGCCTGCATGACAAACTGGCGCTGCAAGGTGCTGAGGCAATTGTGGCCGTGCTCGAATCGGAACAGACTTTACAACACTATCTTGAGACCCGTGAAGTTCAGGATGAAAGCCTGACTGTCTATGCACATAAACTGACAAAAGCCGAAGCGCAAATTGACTGGACACAGTCTGCAGCAGTCATTGACCGTAATATTCGTGCCTTTAATCCTTGGCCGGTGGCATTTACTCCGCTGGATGACAGCAGCAATTTACGCATCTGGAATTCATCACTTTCCACGCAAAATGCAAGCAATGCCCTACCTGGTGAAGTGATTGCCTTGGATAAAGACGGCGTGCATGTGATGTGTGGCGACCAAAATGCCATCTGTATCACCAATCTGCAATGGCCAGGCGGCAAAGCCCTGAATGCTGTTCAAATTAATCAAACTCAAAAACTATCGGTAGGATATAAATTCGCATGAGCCAAATTCAATCATCAGCTAAAAATTTGAATTTGCGCGCGCAAGTTGTAAAAACCCTATTGGCTGTACAAAACGGCCAATCACTTGCTTCTGTACTCAATCAACATATCAACATCGTCTCTGAGCGTGACCGTGGTCTTTATCACGAGTTAACTCTAGGCTGTTTACGTCAGTGGCATGGCCTGAAAGCCATCACCCTGCCGCTGTTAACCAAACCTCTTGATAACCAAGCTCTAGAAAGCTGCTTATATTTGGGTTTGTACCAGATTCTATGTACCCGTATTCCGGCACATGCTGCGATTTCAGAAACCGTGACTGCTGCCAAACAACTGGGCTTTGAGCCTTTAAGCGGTCTGGTCAATGCAGTACTGCGTCGTGTTTCACGTGAAACAGAAGAATTTGACCTGGCTTTAAATCAGGCGCATGGCCTGCCAAGCTGGCTCTACAAGCGTTTAAAGAAAGACTGGCCGGAACAGCTTGCCGAGCTGCCACATGACTTGAAACAGATTGCACCGCTCACCTTGCGTGTCAATGTCAATCAGGTCAGCCGTGATGAATATCTGGAAATTCTGGAAGAAGAAGGCTATGAGGCACGTGCCTGTACTCTTTCTGAAGTTGGCATCGTTCTGGAACAGAATGTGCATATTCCGAACCTGCCGGGCTATGAAGCCGGTGGTTTCTCAGTTCAGGATGAACATGCCCAGCTTTGCGCGACTTTAGTTCCTGACCTTGAAGGCAAAGTCGTGGTCGATGCCTGTGCCGCTCCGGGTGGTAAGACCGCGCATATCCTGGAAAAATATAGCCCGAAAAAGCTCTATGCCATTGATCAGGACGCTAAACGTTTAGTCCGTGTGGCAGAAAATCTGGAACGTCTATTGTTAACTGAATATGCCGACGTTGAAATTATTGCAGCTGATGCGATCACCTGGACCGCTCCGGAGCCGGTCGACTGTATCGTACTGGATGCACCATGCTCTGCGATTGGTGTGATCCGTCGTCATCCGGACATCCGTTTACTGCGTCAGTCTACTGATATTCCGAAAACGGTTGAGCTGCAAAAACAGATTCTGGAAAATATGTGGCAGCAGCTGAAAGTCGGCGGTACTTTGCTCTACATCACCTGTTCAATTCTGAAAGCTGAAAACGAACAGCAGATGGTCGAGTTTTTTAATACCCATGCCGATGCTAAAGAAATCAAGATCGAAGCCGATTGGGGTATCGAACAGATTCATGGTCGCCAGTTGTTGCCGAAAGCAGATCAAGGCGACGGCTTCTTCTATTGCCGTATAGAAAAAACTGCATAAGTCATGTGTTTAAAATGAAAGGCAGCCTAAGCTGCCTTTTTTATGGCGCGTGATTCAGGAATATCAGACTTATTGAATAAATTTAAAAATTACCAGACTAGTAGCCAAGGCAGCCATGCCGCTCACCAATCCATAGACTGTTTCATGCCCTTCAGAATAGCGTTTTGCCGTCGGCAATAATTCATCCAGCGCCAGATAAACCATCACACCGCCAATCACGCCAAAAATCAGGCCATAGACCGTTTCATTCATATAAGGCGCCAGAATAAAATATCCCAAGGCTGCACCCAGAGGCTCGGCCAGTCCCGAAACCAGGCTGGCCCAGAGAGCATAATCTTTACGGCCGGTGGCCATATAGACCGGCAAGGTAATCGCCACGCCTTCTGGTATGTTATGAATCGCAATCGCGACCGCCAGAGGTGCACCCAGAGCAGGACTTTCCAGAGTGGCAAAAAATGTTGCCAGTCCTTCCGGCAAGTTATGGGCACTAATCGCAAACAGGGTCAGCATGCCAGTACGCAGTAACTGTTGTGAACTGACTCCCTTGGCAGACTGGGTTTCAATAGTATCATGCGGATTCGGGACAAAGCGGTCCAGCAATAACACCAGAACCACGCCCAGTAAAAAAGCAAAAGTGCCAAAGGCAAAACCGGTTTTTTCACCAAAATCCAGAGTGAAAGACGCAATCGACTTGTTCAGAATTTCGGTTAAAGAAACATAGACCATGGCACCGGCAGCAAAAGCTAGACCAAAAGCAAGCAGGCGGAAATTGGGTTTTTTTAAGAACAGTACCAGTCCACCCCCCACTACGGTAGCCAGACCGGCCAAAAAAGTCACGGCAAAAGCTGTATAGACTTGTCCATCTGAAACGGAAATCATGTCAAAGCATCAGCCATTAAAAAAGTCATTATCATCAAGGATGATAATGACTTCCGTTTATGGTAACAGTAGGTTTATGTGAAGATTTTTAGTCTTCTGGTTCTTCCGGATTCTTTGCCAGATGAATCACAGCCAGTACCAGACCACCCCATAATAAAACGATGGAGATGATCATCATGATTAGTGCAGATGTATTCATAGTCGCTCTCCTAGCTGTGACGATCTTTGATCAGGCTGAACAGAATGGCACCCAGAATAAAGAATGCCATCACTCCTCCACCTACCATCCATAGGGTACTGGCAGCATAGCCACCATAACCTTCTGCCATGATCGATTTCAGGGTCAAGCCCAATGCCAGCAATAATGACAAAGGCGTGATCACCGTCAGCATGAAGTTCCAGCTCGCACCCAGTTTCACGCTGGCAAACTCATTCACATGGCCTTCCAGCTGTTTCATTAATGGACGACGGAACCAAGACAACAAAATAATCGATAACAGACCACCACCGACAATACCGATGTTATTGGCAAAGTAGTCGATGATATCGACAAAGGTAATGGCACTATGTGTCGAGAACATCAGGGTAGAAATCACTGCTGAACCACCAGCAATAATCGTCACTGACTTGTTCTTTGACCAGCCCAGTTTGTCTTGGAACGCAGCAATCGGAACTTGCAGGATGCTCACCATCGAGGTAATACCGGCAACCGTCAATGAAGCGAAGAACAGGAAGCCAAACAGGTCACCGCCTGCGCCTAAACTGGAAATGATTTTCGGAAACGCAATAAAGGCCAGACCAATACCGCCAGATACCACATCTTCAACTTTAGCACCTGAGCTAAACGCCATAAAACCAAGCGCGGCAAAAACACCAATACCTGCCAGAATTTCAAAAGACGAGTTGGCCAATGCCACCACAATCCCTGAACCAGTCAGGTTAGTTTTGCGTTTCAGGTAAGATGCATAGGTCAACATGATCCCGAAGCCCACTGACAGTGAGAAGAAGATATGACCAAAAGCGGCTAACCAGACTTTATAGTTGGCCATCGCTTCCCAGTTCGGCGTGAAGAAAGCATTTAAGCCATCGACTGCACCAGGTAGACGTACTGCCTGAATCACTAGGATCGTGAATAAAATCACCAGCAATGGCATAAAGATTTTATTCGCCAGTTCCACCCCACGGCGTACTCCACCGTAAAGAATCAGCATGACTGCTGCCCAAACGACCACCAAACCAAAGAACAGCACAGGTACAAAACCGAGCGTCAGACCCTCACCATTTTGCAGGTAAGTATTGAAGAAGAAGCCTTGGGTATCTGTGCCCCACTGCTGTCCAAAGGAATAGAACATATAGCTGCCAGCCCAGGACAAGACGCTGGCATAGTAAATCCCGATCACCAGAGTGACCATGACCTGCCACCAACCCAGGGATTCGGCATTCATGAGTTTTTTATAGGCCATAGGCGGTGCTTTACGGAACTTGTGTCCGACCGCATAGTCTAAAAACAATAAAGGTAAACCTGCTGCGAAAATCGCAATCAGATAGGGGATCAGGAATGCCCCGCCACCATTTTCATAGGCAACATAAGGGAAACGCCAGATATTCCCCAAGCCAACGGCGGAACCAATCGCTGCAATAATGAATCCTGATCGTGCGGACCAATTCTCACGAGTTTCTGTCATAGAACACCTAAACTTTTAACCCCTTTAGATGCTGCTTGTTATGGTTATGGCGCAAGCAAAAAAAGAAGCATTTTCAATAATTTTGGGTGTTTGAATTAGAGGGCACCTTGTGGGCGTCGAATTCTAATGTACAAACAGGTCAGCAGGTCTTACATCTTGCTTAAAGTCTGATCGAAAAACTGACCTTGTAGATGATTTAACAATACTGACTTTTTTAAATTTTTTCTGTAAATTCTGCTTAAAATATTCGTTATTTATAATCTATTCGAATTAAGCGTTCAATAATTCTCCGAAATAGGCCAGATTAAACAAGTTATATATTGACAAACTTTTTGGAATATATTTTTCTTAAGTTTTACTACAGGGTCGCTGTTTCAAAAAATGTATTCCAAGACTCTGATCCAGCATCTGTTTTTAGATCATTATTTGAAGATGAAACGGCTCATACTAAGGCACATGACCAAGCTGTGATATGGGAAATCAAAGTCTCTCATGGAACTTTAACCTCCTTAAAATCCGGCTCAGATATCACAAGCAGATTTAAAACAAGCCATCTGTGATATCGAAGCGCTGAATATTCTGAACCTAAGCTTTAATCACCAGCATGCGCTCTTCCTGCATGTCGCGAATGGCTGACTGAATTCCTTCACGACCCAGACCTGAATCTTTGACCCCGCCATAAGGCATGTTATCGACCCGGAAAGACGGAATATCATTGATAATGACACCGCCGACATGCAGATGATCCCAGGCATACAGCATCTTGTTCAGATTCTGAGTATACACTCCAGCTTGCAAGCCAAAACGGCTGCGGTTGATACAGGCAATACCGGATTCGAAATCAGCATACGCTTCCAGAATTGCCACCGGGCCAAAGGCTTCATCACGGTAGATTTCCAGACTGTGGTCTACATTTTCCAGCAAGGTCGGTGCGAACATCACACCATTCAATTCGCCTCCAATCAGGATTTTCGCGTCTTTTTTCACGGCTTTATCCAGCCATTTTTTCAGGCGTTTGGCTTCATCTTCCTTGATCATCGGACCAACCAAGGTTGTGCTCAGATTCGGATCAGCGGCTTTAATCGTTTTCAGTTTCGCCAGCAGTTTGTCCTTCACTTCAGTATAAATCTGCTGATGCACCAAAATGCGTTGCACACTGATACACACCTGTCCGGCATGGTTATACGCCCCGCCAATTAGACGGTTAATCAAGGCATCGTTAATTTCGGTATCTGGCTCAATCATGACAGCAGCATTGCCACCCAGCTCCAAGACCACTTTTTTACGACCGGCACGCGCTTTCATATCCCAGCCTACAGCATCGGAACCGGTAAAACTGAGTAATTTAAAACGCTCATCGGTGACCAGTAGATCAGCCAGCTCTCGCGGACAGGGCAATACCGAAAACGCACCTCGCGGTAAATCGGTTTCCGCCAGAATTTCAGCAATTTTTAAGGCAGAAATCGGGGTTAGACTCGGCGGTTTCAGCACAAAGGGACAACCGGCTGCAATCGCAGGAGCAATTTTATGCGCGGTCAGGTTTAAAGGAAAATTAAACGGACTAATCAAAGACACTGCACCAATCGGCACCTGTTTTACAATGCCTCGATAACCGGATGCTGCCGCAGTCACGGCCAAAGGCAGCATACGTCCCTGATCAACTTGGGTCACGGCATCTGCGGCAATCTGGAAAGTATTAATCAGACGTTCAACTTCGGCTTCGGCTGCTTTACGCGGCTTGCCCCCTTCTGCAATCAGAATTTCAGTCAGTTCTTCATGAATCTCACGAAAACGGCGTACGCAATGCAGCAGAATTTTCTGTTTCTGAAACGGCTCCAAGGCAGCCATTTCGGCTTCAGCATCTACGGCAGACTGAATCGCCTGTTCCAGTGTATTGGCATCAGCCAAGGCGGCACGGGCATACAGTTCGTGGTTATATTTATGTTTGACCTCTAACCATTCACCCGTCTGAACGGCCTGACCGGCGACATATAATGCATACTCTTTCGTTTGTTGTGTGCTTCTCGCTACCATCTTATTGTCCTGCAAAATCCAAGGATATACATTTTTGAAATTCTCTATATCATGCACTTGCTACTCCATATTAAGAAGATGTTTTTAAGTAACCAGACACCTCCAATTTTAATAAAGCTTTAGGGAATAGAGCCATGCGCGCAAAAATACTCACCACCTTATTCTTCGGTTTTGGACTCAGTACGCTCAGTCATGCAGATGTAATCGGCGTGAAAGCAGATCTCAGTTACTGGGATTTTGACGGCTATAGTCAGGATAACAATTTCAAGCATGAGCTAGATCGACAAGGTACAGCGCAGCTATCTGTCGCTGTAGAACATCCTGTGCCATTGTTACCAAATGCCAAGATTAAATACGTCAATCTGGACAGCAATAGCGAACAGAGTTCTCTTATCAATGCCTCAGAAATTGAGCTGAACAATATTGACTATATTCTGTATTATGAATTGCTAGATACTATTGTGCATGCGGATATAGGCGCAGGTTTAACCAATCTAGATGGTACTGTGAAAAACCTGACGACCGGAGTTTTCACTCAATACGATCTGGATGAATACAGCCCACTGCTCTATGCAACAGCCGGGGTTAAATTGCCATTTACCGGTATGAGTGCCAAAGCAGAAGCGGTTTACAGTCACGGCAGTGATACTCGAAAGACTGACGTACAGGCGGAACTGCAATATGATTTCATTGATAATCTGCTGGTCGATGTCGGTGCCAAAATCGGTTATCGCCTCATGCAGGTAGATTTTGAACAAGATCAGCGTCCAGATTTAAAGCTTGAATTTAAAGGGCCTTATATCGGCTTAGATGTACATTTTTAATATCATATAACTGGTTAAGCTTGCACAGCTCAATTTCTCCGCGCTGATGTAAGCCAAAGCGTACAGCAATAACCGCAATCTGCTGCTAGTGCATAACCGGGATGTGTATTACTTTATAAACATAGAGAGCAGGATGCTCCAGAAGACCTAAAAACAAGAATAACATCGCAACACCAGGACGTGAGGTACGACAGGAGTTATACCTAAATCACGAGATACGAAAAAGCCCCGACAGGATGTCGGGGCTTTTTTTTCTGCCTATTATTTTATTTATCATTGCTTAACAGTTCCGAGCTAAAACTCCAACATTGTAAGAATCCCCTTGTTGTTAAGCTAAAAATCCTCACATTTTTTAGGAACAGCAATCATGGTAAAAAAGGTCCTCTTTATTACATCCAATCAAGGCATTGAACATGATGAACTCACTGAGCCTTTAAATTTTCTAAAGTCCAAAGGTTTTGAAGTGATTCATGCTGCCGAAAAAAATGAAGATGTCGCCACTGTCAAAGGTGATACCAAGGCTGCTACCCAATACACGCCGGATACCAGTTTCGACCATGTCGATCCGAATGATTATGATCTTTTGGTGATTCCCGGCGGCACTGTCAATGCAGATACTTTAAGAATCAATCAGGATGCGCAGAAAATCATTCAGCATTTTGCCGACAATCACAAACCGATTGCCGCAATCTGTCATGGGCCATGGACCCTGATTGATGCACAGCGCATCAAAGACAAGAATCTGACCTCATATAAGAGCATCAAGCTAGATCTGGAAAATGCCGGCGGGAAATGGGTCGACGAAGAAGTCCACCGCTGCAATACAGGTGACTGGGTACTGATTACTTCACGCAATCCGGACGATTTACCGGCTTTCAATGAAGCGATCTTAAAAGAGCTTGAAGGCGAAGCTGCCTAAGCTCCTACACTAAAAAAAGAACCTCAGCATTGAGGTTCTTTTCTTATATTCAGACATCTCCGGCCAGACTTTTCAGATAAGTCACAACGTCTTTATTTCCGGCCATTTCGGCCAATTCTAAAGCAGTATTAGGACTGCGATGTGCAATATCAGCACCCTTGCTGACCAAGAGTTTGACCACTTCCAGATGATCATTTTCAGCAGCGGCCTGTAAAGCACTATAGCCTTCTTCGTCGGCAGAGTTAACGTCCAGACCTTTCTGTAAGCCTTGCTCGACCTGTTCAACATCGCCTAAAGAAGCCCAGTACACCAGTTCAGGAAGATGCAGTTCATCATCTTCAAGGATTGGGGAGAATGAGTTGAGTTTCATAAAATTATCCGTTTCAAGTTATTTAATTGAAAAATCTTCATTAGCATAACCTACCGTAACCTCAACTGAGATAGGATCACTGGTAGTTTTGATAACCCATACACCGATAAAATTATCGGTTCTTATAGTTGTAAAATACAATGACAATAATGATTCTATTGCTTTAATTTCTTTAGGTAATGTATCAACAAAATTTTTTAAATTTTTATCATGTCCCCATGGATTATCTGCATGAAGATATTTACCTAATTTGTCATACAATCTGATGAAATTATTAATCGTTAAAAAATTCTCTTTTTGTCTTTCAAAGTGATAATACCCTTCCTTGACAAGAAAGGGTTCTGATAAAGGAATAGGATAAAAATCTTTATTGATATTTTTTAATATTTTGACAATAGTGCTAGCTTTATAATCTTTACGGTAATCATTACGACTTTCAGCTTTTAACCTAAATTTTGCATACTCTGTTTTATTTGGAGCTATAGCAGCAAAAGCTAATAATTCTAAAGTTTTCCTCAACTGAAGTATTGCAGACTCTAAATAAGCTTGCTTTGAGGAATTTAAATAAATTTCTAAAAATTCTTTTGTAACTTTTAAACGCGATAATGCTTGTTCAATATTCTGTATATAAATATATTTCAATTCTTCCATGTTTTTAATTTTCAAAAATAAATATTAAAAACAAAATATATAATATCTCAAAAATAAAAAAGCCCCCTTTCGGAGGCTTCTTATTTAAAAACTTAGCTTTAAGCTTTAGACACTGCTGGCTCAATTGAACCAATCTTTTCAGACTCATTGTCATGCATGATCAACGCAACCGCAATTGCAGTAATCAGAACCGGTAAACCAACTGCCATAAAGTTAAAGTAAGCAGGCAGATTCATACCAAGTAAGCCACCAATCAGGATTGGGCCTACAATCGCGCCCATACGACCGATCGCAGAAGACCAGCCAATACCTGTCGAACGTACCGCAAGTGGGTAGAACTGCGCAACATAGCTATACAGCAACATTTGTGAACCAATCGAGGCTGCACCTGCCAAGAATACCAAGATGTAAAGTAAGAATTGGTTAGATGCAAAGCCCATTGAGCTCATCACAATCGCACCCATCATACCGAGGAACATCAGTACCGGTTTCAAGTGGAAACGATCCGCAAGAATACCACCACCGACAATACCCACAACCGCACCAACGTTCATCACCATCATGAACATCAAGCTATTGTCCATCGAGTAGCCCGCTGCCATCATCAACTTCGGTAACCAGCTGCTCAGTGCATACATGGTTAACAGACAAGTGAAGAACGCGACCCAGAACAGTAAAGTATTGACCGCACGACCACGACGGAACAAGCTCACCACGTTGGCTGCTTCAGGCACATTTTCCTGTGGCAAAGTGAAAGTTGTGTTCTCGGTAACTGTCAGATTTGGCGCCAAGCGACGTACAATACAACGAGCTTCTGGCTGCTTGTTCTGTTTCACAATAAATGCGAGCGATTCAGGCAGGAATTTCCAGATCACTGGTAATAAAAACAGTGGAATACCCGCGATAAAGAACATGATTTGCCAACCAAAACTTGGGGTAAACCATGAACCTAATAACGCTGCCATCACGCCACCGACCGCATAACCACTAAACATGGTGGTCACCAGCGTACTACGCATTTTTTGTGGAGCATATTCCGAAGTCAATGCCACCAGGTTTGGCATTACGCCACCAATACCAAGACCGGCAAGGAAACGTAAAATACCGAATTCAGTTGGATTTGAGGCAAAGCCACCCGCAAACGTTAAACCACTGAACAATACAATACAGATCATGATCACTTTCTTACGACCGATCTTGTCCGCGAGGGAACCAAAGATCATCGCACCAAACATCATGCCGGCCAGTGCGGTACTTGCAAGCATTCCAGCCTGCACTGCACTTAAGCCCCAGTCTTGCATCAATAACGGTAAAACTACACCATTGATTGCGAGATCGTAGCCATCAAATAAGATAATGAGTAAACACCAAGCAACTACATTGAAGTGGAAAGGCGTGAATTTCGCATTATCGACTACAGAATTTACATCTATTTTTTCCGTTGTCATCGTTCTCATCTCCCATGAGTACTTGTCCATAACATCTTGTTGAAGACTGAAGTCAATCTTCAATGTCAGGCAATATACGCAAGCGGGATTTAAGGCACAATAAGACTAATTGATATTCTGCTATGCTCTCGGAAATGTCATTTATTTGCGTGATATGTCACACTATTATTAATATAAACTTTTGAATAATTGATGTTTATTTTTTAATTCGCCCAATATTTAAGCTCTATTAATCCGCTTATTCTTTTGACCAATTGAATATTGATTTAATTTCATACTAAAGATATGAAAAAGCCCCTTTAAGTAAGGAGCTTTTTTAACTGAGTAGGTTAATTACGAGAGTTTAAATTTTGGCTGTTTTTAATTTTTTCACCATCACGCGACCAGGTTGTGGCTTACGAATCATTGAAATAGCGATGATACCAATAATACCTGGCATTGCTACCGCGATAAAGTTCCATTTATGTGGTAACTCCATACCAAGTAGCATACCAATTACGATTGGGCCAACAATTGCACCTGTACGCCCTACAGCAGAAGCCCAACCAATACCAGTAGAACGTACTGCAACAGGATAGTATTGAGCAACATAGCTATATAACAAGATACTGGTACCAATAGATGAGGCACCTGCTAAACTCACAAGTAAATAAATAACAGGGGTTGGAGAATTAAAGCCCAAACCAACCAAAGATAGTACACCGACAGTTAACATACTCATAAGAACAGGTTTAAAGTCAAAACGGTCTGCCAAAATACCACCGCTAATGGTTCCGATCACGGCACCAATATTCAGTGCTAATAAGAACATTAAACTGCTACCTAAAGAATATCCCGCTGCCATCATCAGTTTTGGTAGCCAGCTTCCAAGTGCGTAAAGCATGAGTAAGCACATAAAGAAAGCAATCCAAAATAAGAATGTTCCTGTGGCACGATTTTCTGTAAATAAAGCTTTTACTGATGCACTTTGGGTCTGATCAGCGCTAGCTAGAACCAGTTCAGTATCTTCTTGTATGTCTGCAGTTGGCTCGACTTGCTTTATAAAACGACGTGCTTCATTCACTTTTTGTTCTTTAACGAGGAAAGTTAAAGACTCAGGTAAGAACTTCCAAAAAAATGGAACAAAAAGTAATGGAATACCTGCAATGAAGAACATAATTTCCCAACCAAAACTTGGTGTAAACCATGTACCGCATAATGCAGCCATAATACCGCCCACCGCATAACCACTAAACATGGTGGTTACCAGTGTGCTTTTTAAACGTTTAGGTGCATATTCAGACGTTAGAGCGACTAAGTTTGGTAATACACCACCAATCCCTAAACCAGCAATAAAACGTAAAATACCAAATTCTGTTGGATTAGTGGTAAATCCACCTAAAAATGTAAAAGCACTAAATAAAGAAACACAAATCAAGATAACTTTTTTACGACCAATTTTGTCTGCAAGCATCCCAAACAGCATGGCTCCAAACATCATGCCAGCGAGTGCTGTACTTGCAAGCATGCCTGCTTGAACAGCACTCATGCCCCACTCTTGCATAAGTAGAGGCAGAACGACACCGTTAATTGCTAAATCATATCCGTCAAATAGGACAATAAATAAACACCACAATACAATGCTTAAGTGAAATTTAGTGAATTTTGCTTGATCAATCACATCATTCACACTTACCGTGTTTGCTACTCGCTTCATGTTTTCTGCCATTTTTACTCACCTCCTGTGAGTTTTTTTCGTTGTTTTCAGCACGACACATGACCCTAACTCTTATTTATTATTTTTAATGATTCTTATCGCCATGTCTTCGCAACAACTTAGTTCAACACAGCTACTTTTCATGCAATATCCGACTAAAGTCTTACTTATTCCTTAAAATTCTAAACCCATGAGTCTAGTTTTTAATCAATATTCAACAGTTCCCACATTTATTTAACTAAATTCCACGCATAAAAAAAATCCCCCTCTGCTAATGCGGAGGGGGATTTTGGAATAATGAGCTGGCGATGACTTACTCTCACATGGGTAACCCCACACTACCATCAGCGCTAAGAGGTTTCACTTC